>CAJZDE010000027.1:0-10635 GCA_915063165.1 uncultured Streptococcus sp. | reverse complement strand
ACATAGCGTTTGACAATTCCTTTTAGGAAAAATGGAATCTTCAAACTCCCCTCAAGCGTATCAGGCAAAAAATGCACATAGCCAATTTTTCTCCCAGAGCGTTTCTTTTGGAAAGTGGATAAATAATAGGGGAAATCAATGGTGTGAAAGTGAGTTATATCCGCTTCTACAGGGAGATTCTCTGTAACAATCAACTGGTCTTTGGCATCACGGTGAAGGAGACTAACCAATTCTCGATAAGCTCCTGACACTCCTTGACCAGCTACTTTTTCACTTGAACTCAGCATATTAATACGCAATTTTTCGTTTTCCATACCTTTCATTATACCATTTTATTTCCAGAAAATCAGCAAAAGAAAGAAGAGACCAAAGGAAAAAGGATAAATTTACCCTATTTTCCAATCGTCTCTCGCATTTTTCTTAGTCTTTATTTAATTCCTAGGGCGATACGCGCGTATCGGCTCATTTTTTCAACTGTCCAAGCTGGATACCAGACCAATTTAACTTCGGTATTAGTTACCTCAGGCACATCTGTCATCGCATCGTGTATCTGGTCTGTCAAAAGGTCAGCCAATGGGCAGCCCATAGTTGTCAAGGTCATATCAATTTCAGTGTGACCTGTTTCACCATCAAAACGAATTTCATAAATCAAACCTAGGTTAACAATATCAATCCCCAACTCAGGGTCGATGACTTCTTCCAAAGCATTTAAAATGCGTGTTTTGATCGTTTCAATTTGCTCTTCTGTATAAGCCATGTTATTCCTCACTCTTAGTCTTCAATAAAATCACGAAGGGGTTTGCTGCGACTTGGTTGGCGCAATTTTCTCAAAGCCTTGGCCTCAATCTGACGGATACGTTCACGAGTCACGTTAAAGACTTTCCCAACATCTTCAAGGGTACGCATTTTTCCATCGTCCAAACCGAAACGAAGGCGCAAGACGTTTTCTTCACGGTCTGTGAGAGTATCCAAGACTTCATCCAACTGCTCACGCAAAACGATACGAGTTGTGTAGTCTACTGGATTTTCAATCACTTCGTCTTCGATAAAGTCCCCAAGATGGCTATCGTCCTCTTCTCCAATCGGTGTTTCAAGTGATACTGGTTCTTGGGCAATCTTTAGGATTTCACGGACCTTGTCAGGTGTCATATCCATACGCTCAGCAATTTGTTCAGGAGTTGGATCTTGTCCCAATTCTTGAAGGAGATTACGCTGTTCACGGACAAGCTTGTTAATGGTTTCTACCATGTGAACAGGGATACGAATGGTACGCGCCTGATCAGCAATGGCACGAGTAATTGCCTGACGAATCCACCAAGTTGCATAAGTAGAAAACTTAAAGCCTTTTGAATAGTCAAACTTGTCCACGGCCTTCATCAAGCCCATATTTCCTTCTTGAATCAAATCAAGAAACTGCATACCACGACCTACGTAGCGCTTCGCAATCGAAACTACCAAACGAAGGTTGGCTTCTGCAAGACGCTGTTTGGCTTCGATATCACCAGCTTCAACAGCTAAAGCCAATTCTTTTTCTTCTTCATTGGTCAAGAGAGGAACAACCCCAATTTCCTTCAAATACATACGGACTGGGTCATTAACCTTGGCAGAGGTTGAGCCAATCAAGTCCTCATCACTAAGTTCAGGCTCTTCTTCTGTACTAAGGACACGTGCACTTGGATTTCCTTCATTATCTGTGATAGAAATTCCAGCATCCTGAATCCGTTGTAAAAGGTCTTCAATGCCATCTGCATCTAAAGTAAAAGGAATAACCAGACTTGAATTGATTTCGTCATCTGTTGCTGTTCCTGTTTTTTTGTGGTTACGGATAAAGTCTGCTACTTGCACATCAAATGTCGTTACTTCTTTTTGTTTTGTTGCCATTATTACTCCATTCTTCTCTTTTGGTAAATCAATCGTTGCAATTCTTCCAAGGCTGTGCCTGTATCTCCTACATGACTAGCTTCCTGCACTTTCTTTTTAATTCGTAAGTTGTCCTTGCTGAGGAGAGCACGGTTTCGAGTCGCTTCGACTTCCATTAGCTCTTGAGGCGACATCTCAGCTGGCAAATCCAAGCTAAGCACGTGGTACCAAGCATTTTCAACCTCAGGCGTCTGATGAGAAAGCTCCTCTGAGCCGATTTCTCCCTGCTCACTTAATAATTCGTAAAGAATCTGAAATTCTGGGGTATCAAAGAAAAAATCTTCTCTTAATCGGTAGTCATTTAACACAACTGGATTCTCAGCCATCCTATAAAGGAGATGAGCCTCTGCTCTCATGACTGCTGTCAGTTGTCGCGTTACAGGTAAACTAATCGCTGCTGGAGGTTGCTCCTCTTTGACTCTTTCCTGCCTCTGAACAATGCGACTTTCATTTACAATCTGCTCCACCTGTTGGTAATCAAAGGAAGGTAGATTATCCGCCAGAATGTGGATATAAGAATTTTGGGCAGTGATAGACTTTTCCTTGGCGATTAGGGGCGCAATCTTTTCAATGAATTCGATTTGCGCCTGCAAGTTATCACTATTTTCTGGCTTGAGCTGGTGAATATAGAACTCTATAGGACTAATCCGGGTCTTGGTTAAAAGGTAAGCCAGGTCTTCAGCAGAATTCTTTTGCAAATACTCATCTGGGTCCATGGCATCAGGTACTCGAACAACTTCCACTGAGAAATCTTTTAATTCTTCCAGAGCTTTGGCTGTTGCTGCCTGCCCTGCCTTGTCACCATCATAGCTGAGAACAATTTTTTTGGTAAAGCGTTTGAGGTGATCAACATGCTCCTTGCTTAAGGCTGTTCCCATGGAAGCCACAGCATTTTCTATACCAGCACGGTAGGCTGCGATCACATCCATGAAGCCTTCCATCAGATAGAGCTCTGTAATCTTACCTGTTCCCTTTTTTGCCTTGTCCAAATGATACAATTCGTAACTCTTGTTAAAAATTGCAGTCGAGCGACTATTTTTATATTTGGCAGTCTGACTGTCAGTTTCTTGCCAGATACGACCTGAAAATGCAATAACCTGCCCCTTGTCATTGGTCAAGGGAAAGATGATCCGTCCAAAAAAAGTATCATAAAATTGATTACCATCTGACAGGTAGAACAAGCCCGAATCCAATAAATCCTTTTCCTCAAACTTGTCAGCCAAACGTTGATAGAGATAAGTTCTCTCTGCTGGAGCTAGTCCAATCTGGAAGTGCTTTAGAACATCATCCGTCAATCCGCGTTTGTAGAGATAAGCCCTTGCTTCTTCTCCCATCTTGGTCGTCATGAGGATGGCATGGTAAAAGCGTGCAGCTTCTTCATGCATATCATATAGAACTTGATGAGGGGAAGCTTGTTGGGGACGAGACTGAACAGGCATAGCTAGTTGAATACCTACGCGCTCTCCTAAGAGCTGAACGGCTTCCATGAAGGACACGCCTTGGTATTCTTCGATAAACTTAAAGACATCTCCTGAACGCCCACATCCAAAACAGTGATAAAACTGCTTGTCTTCCACAACGTTGAAAGAGGGGGTCTTTTCACCATGAAAAGGACAGAGCCCTAAATAGTTCCGTCCAGCCTTCTGTAAAGAAATCACATCACCTATGACTTCCACAATGTTGGCATTGTTTTTGATTTCTTCAATGACTTGCTTGTCAACCATACACAATACCTCCATCTTATCATAGTTTCACGTAAACTAGTATAGCTTATTTCTGAAAAAAAGTAAACCATTTCATACGCTTTCCGTAATTCTCTTTGCCTTATTTTTCTAGATAGAAAGAGGAGATAAAAAACTCAGAAACACTTCCATGTTTCTAAGTTAATTTTCACTATTTTTTGATGATTATTTAACTCATCTATTCAAATAATTGATAGTAGTCTGAGATTTTCATCTTAGCTTTTTCTTCTTTATTAAGGTCTTGAATGATACGTCCTTCCTTCATAACGATGAGACGGTTTCCATACTTGAGTGCATCTTCCATATGGTGGGTAATCATCAAGGCTGTTAGATGATCCTTGCTGACAAAGTCATCTGTTAACTCCATCAAGGCAACACTAGTCTTTGGGTCGAGAGCTGCTGTGTGTTCATCCAACAAGAGTAACTCTGGTCGTTTTAAGGTTGCCATCAAGAGACTCAAGGCCTGACGTTGTCCACCTGATAGAAACTCAATCGGAGTATCTAGATGCTTTTCAAGACCATTTCCCACTTTTTCAATGGTAGCCTGAAACTCTTCCCTATGGCTTGAAAGTCTCCTAGGAAGGAGTCCTCTCTTCTCTCCACGAAACTTGGCAATCAAGAGATTTTCCGCTACCGTCATACGGGGAGCCGTACCCATTTTAGGATCCTGAAAGACACGAGACAGGTACTTAGCCCGCTTTTCAGGTGAAAAATGCGTCACGTCCTCGCCCATGATGCGGATACTTCCGCTTGTTAAAGGTAGGGTACCTGCAATAGTGTTAAAAAGAGTTGACTTTCCAGCTCCATTTCCACCTAGGATGGTAATGAAATCATGTTCATAAATCTCAAGAGAAACATCATTCAGAATGATTTTTTCCTCGTCAAAGCCATTCGTAATGACTTTGGTAGCATTTTTTAATTCTACAATTGCTGTCATTTGCTAAACTTGACTCCTTTCAGGTATTTGCTTTTGAAGGTTGGAATCATAAGGCAAACTGCCAAAATCAAGGCGCTGTACAAACGCAGATAACTTGTATTAAATCCAAGAGCAATCACTCCCCATACGAGGAACTGATAAGCGATAGAACCTACAACGATAGTCATAAGTCGCTCTGCCAAGGTCAAACTCTTGAACAAAACCTCACCAATAATCAAGCTAGCAAGCCCTACGACAATCACTCCAATTCCTCGAGAAACATCTGCATATCCTTCTTGTTGAGCAATTAAGGCCCCTGCAAGCGCGATAATTCCATTTGAAAGAACCAACCCCATGAGTTCCATACGACCCGTATGAATTCCAAAACTACGAGCCATATCAGGATTATCACCTGTAGCGATGTAAGCCTGACCTAGTTTGGTATCTAGGAAAAAGAGCATGAGACCAATAACAAGGGCAACAAAGATTAATCCAGTCAGGAGTTGGTTAAGGTCTGAATCAAAAGGTAAGACATCCTGAATTTGCTTAGTTCCAAGAAGCCCCAGATTGGCACGTCCCATAATCATCAGCATGATGGAATGGCAAGAAGTCATGACCAGAATCCCTGATAAGAGGGTTGGGATTTTTCCTTTGGTATATAAGAGACCTGTCGCCATTCCAGCTAGACAGCCCGCTCCTACTGCGGCTAAGGTTGCTAAAAATGGGTTAACTCCCTGTGTTATCAAGGTTACAGCTACTGCTCCCCCAAGAGGAAAAGAACCTTCAGTAGTCATATCAGGGAAATTCAAAATTCGAAAAGTCATAAAGATTCCCAAACCTAGAATCGCCCAAACCATCCCCTGAGAAATAATGGATACTATCATAATCTTTCACTCATTTCTTTCTTTAGTAAAAATGGGAGGAGATGTCCCCAACTCCTCCTTTATCTTTATTCAATCACTTGTCCTGCTTCTTTAAGAACAGACTCAGGAATGGTGATTCCAAGTTCTTGCGCTAGTTTTTTGTTTATAACCGACTTACCAGTTGAGAAGACATTAACTGGAGTATCAGCTGGTTTTTCACCTTTCAAAACTTTGGCAATCATCTTACCAGTAGACACTCCAAGATCGTGTTGGTCAACTACTACAGATGCTAATCCACCTGCTTCTACCATGGCAGTAGCACTTGGATAGATTGGCTTTTTAGCTGTTTGGTTGCTTGAAACAACTGTTGAGAATGCTGATGCGATGGTGTTGTCAATTGGAACCCAAATCGCATCGACCTTGCTTGTCATGACATTAACTGTTGAAGCAATTTCATTTGTTGATGGAACAGCAAATGTTTCGACTGTCAAACCTGCTTTTTCAGCATAAGCCTTGAATTCTTCTACCTGTGTTTTTGAGTTATCTTCGCTACTTGAGTAAAGAGCTCCGATTGTTTTGACATTTGGTGTCAAAGTTTTAATCAATTCCACTTGCTGTTCAGCTGGGTTGTGGTCTGATACCCCTGTGATGTTGCCACCTGGTTTTTTCAAATCTTTGACCAAGTTAGCACCGATTGGGTCTGTAATAGCAGCCATGATAACTGGTAGGTCTTTTGTAGCACTAGCAAGTCCTTGAGCAGCTGGTGTTGCAATCCCAACAACAACGTCGTTTCCATTTGCCACCAATTGTTTACTCATGGTTGCAACCTTGCTCTGATCACCTTCAGAGTTCATAAAGTCGATTTTTACCTGGTCGTCCTTATAGCCTTCTTCAGCTAGTCCATCTTGAATCCCTTGGTAAATCAAGTCCAAGGATGGGTGACTAACAAATTGAAGGACACCAACCTTAGCAACTTTTTGCTCTTCTTTAGCTGGTGGCTTATTCATAGATGAATAAATCAAGCTAGCCACCACCAATACTGCTAATCCAGCGACAATTCCAATCAAACGTTTATTTTTCATTTTTCTTTCTCCTTAATTCTTTTACCTTAACTTTTTAAATCACATCATCAAGCGATGCCATCGTTTAAATTCCATTATCTTTCCTCCCCATAGAAAAAGTCCTCACACAAAAAACTTGTGTGAGGACGTCGATGCGCGGTGCCACCTCAATTATAGGGAATATCCCTATCGCTCTTTCTCGCAATAACGAGTTGCACTGTAAGGTGTGCTCACCGAATTTTTATGATTTCAAATTCTTAAGTACATTCAGCCCAATTTCATCAATTTCATCTATCTGCTTTCACCAACCACAGACTCTCTAAAAAATGAGCAAGATTACTTTCTGAATGTTTAAATTATATCATTTTTCAACTACTTGTCAAGCTTATTTTTAGAATTTTTTAAACAATTCAAAAACTTCCCCTTGAAAAAAGAGGAAGTTTGTAGAATATCAGCCTGAATTACGCAAACCGGTTGCAATTCCGTTGATAGTTGTATGGATCAGTTTTTCTTCGTCTGCTGACAATTCTCCGCGACGTTGACGTTTGATCAACTCCAACTGGATGTAGTTAAGGATATTAAAGTAAGGCATACGATAGTTTAGGCTGTCTTTTAGGTAAGAGTTTTCGGCCAAGAGTTCGTCATAACCTTCGATAGCTAAAATAACGTCCTTAGTCAACTGCCATTCATCTAAAATAGTATAGTAGATAGCTTGTACTTCTTCGTCTTCACAGAGCTTGGCATATTCAAAAGCAATATTCATATTAGACTTAGACAAGACCATGTCCACATTGGAAAGAAGAGATTGGAAGAAAGGCCAGTTTTGGTACATATCACGAAGGAACTCGATATTCTTTGGATCTTGATCAATAAACTCTTTAAAGCTTGATCCCACACCATACCACCCAGGGAACATGACACGACTTTGTGACCATGAGAAGACCCAAGGGATAGCACGTAGGCCACCGATTTCTGTAATGGTCTTACGAGCGGCTGGACGCGAACCGATATTAAAACTTGAAATAGCCTTAATCGGACTGGACTCAAAGAAATAGTCATAGAAATGTTCATTTCCAAAAACCAAGTCACGATAGATATCATAACTACGGTCTACTACTTGATCCATGATGGCTTCGTAACGATTTGACGTATTGGTATCACTCTTCTTCTTGGTAATCATACGGTTAATGGCTGCAGAAACCAACATTTCAAGGTTATAATAGGCAGCGTCTTTGTTACCGTATTTGTTTCCAATGACTTCTCCTTGCTCAGTCAGACGGATGCGGTCCTTGATAGACTTGAGTGGTTGAGATGTGATGGCTTCATAAGTTGGTCCACCACCACGCCCCACAGTACCACCACGACCATGGAAGAAAGTAACCTTAACGCCAAATTCATCCCCAATAGCCGTCAGTTGTTGTTGCGCTTTATAGAGGGTCCAACATGATGATAGATAACCACCATCCTTGTTACTATCAGAGTAGCCAAGCATGATTTCTTGGTAGTTGTCTTTCGAAGCAATCCATTTTTTAGCCAAAGGAAGAGAGAAATATCTTCTCATGGTTTCTTCTGAGTGATCCAAGTCTTCGATTGTTTCAAAGAGGGGAACAATCTGAACGCGGGCTTTTTGGGCATCTACCAAGCCGACTTCCTTAAGCATAATGGCTAGCTCTAACATATCGGATACACTTGTTGCGTGCGAAATGATGGTTTGACGAATAACATTTTCACCCAGTTTATCCTTCAACTTGCGCGCAGCTTTAAAGATAGAGAGTTCTTTTTCAAGCAGTTCTGACTTTTCAGCATGAGTCGCTGAGAGGATACGAGGATCTTCTTCCAACTCTTTTAAGAGGAGGGCACATTTTTCGTCTTCTGACAGATCGCTATAGTGGTCGTTGATGCCAGCAGATGCTAGCAATTCAGCCACACAGGCTTCATGAACACTAGAGTCTTGGCGCATATCGATAGAGGCAAGGTAGAAGCCAAAGATTTCGACAGCTTGCATCAACTCGACAAATTCTCCTGAAATCAGGTATTCTCCTTTGTTCTCAAGGAGAGAGTCGCGAATCGCCAACAAATCTTGATAAAATTCATCTGCAGTGGCATATCTAGGTTGAAGGTCCTTGTCTTCAATGAGATAAGCCTTGGTTGCCTGCATCTTAGCTTGGATGTCAAAGAGGGCACGGCGATAGAGTTCTTTTTCACGATAAATCGAGTTGTCTTGTGACTTCAGCGCCATCTCACGGACCTTGTCGCTGACATTCACGATGCTGGTTGACAGTGAAAACTCACGATAAAGATTATAAATCTTTTCATCATAGTAGTTCATGATGACTTCACACTGAGTCAAGGCTGATTTGTTGAGGGTTTCCGCAGTTACAAAAGGATTTCCATCACGGTCTCCTCCGATCCACATCCCCATAGTAATTGGTTTTGGATGTTGGAGCTCGATACCTTGTTCTTTAGCTAGTTTCTTATACTCAGCCGTCAAACGCGGAACAGCATTCAGGAAAGAACTTTGGTAATACTCCATCACGTTGGTGATTTCGTTGGTTACTTTCAATTTCTTCTCACGAATCATGTCCGTTTGCATGATAATTTCAATATAACGACGGAGATCCGTGTGCCATTTTTCTTTATTAATCAAACCGAGTTTGACATCACGGTACTTGCGCAAAAGCGTATGGATATGGTTGGTCAAATCCAGCATACTCTTGCGTTGTACTTGCGTTGGATGGGCGGTTAAGACAGGAACGACATTTAACTTTTCTAAAATTTCGGCTGCATTTTCTTTTTCAGCTACCATCTTAATCGTTGTAGATAGTTTCCCTAGATAGTCTTGGTCCACATTGTTTTGGTGATTGATTTCATAGGCCAAATCCACATCCTCAGAGATATTAATCAAAAGTGGAAGGATAGAGAAATAGCGTGAAATGTAAATCATTTCTTCATTCGAAAGACTGGTCACTAGGTCATTGAGCCCTTGATAATTCTCGCTAGTTGATAATTCCTTCAACTGGATAATCTTTTCAAAGGTTTCTGGCGCCAGCATATTTTTTGTGATATCTTCTAATAGCTCAGTCAGAATCAAGACTTCTTCTTGGACGACTGCTTTATTACTATAGTTTTCTAATTTTTGAAGAGACATATACTTTCCTTTCCATTCAATCCTTACAGACTTTCATCGGTTTGATTTTCGTATTCTCTGATAAGTTTGGCACGTTTTTCACTAGCATCAATGTTCAGTACAAGCGCGATCGCTACGGATAATACCAGGAGACTGTTCCCACCTTGTGAAAGGAAGGGGAAGGTTACCCCTGTAGAAGGAATCAACCCTGAAATCCCACCGATATTGACAAAGACCTGAACAAGGATCATCCCTCCGACACCAATAGCAACCATGGAGTTAAAGGGATCCTTTGCTCGAATACCAACCAAGATGATTCGCAAAATCAAGAAGAAGAGTAAAGCCAAAATCATACTGGCTCCTACGAATCCAAACTCCTCGATGACAATCGAAAAGACAAAATCCGTATGGGCTTCTGGCAGATAACCACGCTTCTCGATAGAATTTCCCAGTCCCAGTCCGAACCAGCCACCATTTACCATTGCATAGTAGGAATTTGCGAGCTGGTGTCCTGCACCCGCCAAGTCATTAAAGGGATTAAAGAAGGCACTAAAACGTTTAGCAACGTAACCAAATACAGGAATTTGAGAGAACTTTTCAACCCCAACAAAGCGAATGACAGACAAGACTAACATTGAACTTCCTGCCAAGAGAGCTAGAATGGTCGAGAACCAACGATAGGCAATCCCACTTACGGTATACATGATGAGCGCCACCAAGACCAAGATGGTCGCATTTCCCAAGTCTGGGAAAATTCCCAAACTACCAATCAGAACTAGCAGAACAAAACGCCAGTCGTTAAAAGCTCGAGGCAGCCACTGATTCTGTGTCAAAACTTGGAAGTCATAAACCGCAATCTCATCTTGTTGTTTTGAAAATCGATGTGCTAGGTACCAGATAATGATAATCTTAAGGTACTCAGCAGGCTGAATCGTTACAGGTCCTACAGAGATCCATCCGTATGCTCCATTGACAGGTGTTCCGACCAGTCGCGCCAGAGCTAAAA
>CAJZDE010000026.1:0-11074 GCA_915063165.1 uncultured Streptococcus sp. | reverse complement strand
TGACAAGGATTTAATAAAGATATTCTATCAAGATTTTGGCAAAAAATCAAGAAAGTATCTGAATTTTAATAGTTTCGCTCACCAAACAATCCTTCTGGCAAATCATGGAATCCCTTGCCTGCCTTGAAATTTTCGAACTTACCAAGCAAGAACTGGTAGGCATCCAAGCGACTTTCGTAGCGAATCATGGCATCTTTGGCACGTTCGTCTTGGTCTTCTTCGTAGACCTTTTGACTTTCCTTGTGCGCCATGTCGTTGATCATGATCTGGGTATTGACCCAAGCTTCAAATTCCTTCATAAATTCCTGTTCGTAACTCATTGATTCTCCTTATTCTAATCCACGGAAGAAGTCCGTATCAATCTCTCGGTAGGGCTGGATATCCTGAACATACTCCAACACGCCTTGGAATTCCCCGTTTTCATCGTGTACCGCAGCATAGGTAATGTGGACAAACTTGCCTCGCGAATCTGACTTGAACCACATTTCATACTTGTCCTTGACCCCTTCACGAAGACCTTGCATAACGGCCTTCACCTTTTCTAGATATTTGGGCGGATGGCAGAGTTCTACATTGCGCCCGACTTGGGACGGCGTCCGTTTGAAAATCATCTCATCAGCTGGCGTATTGTCATTGTAATACTGAAAAATATCGTCTTTATTGACAAAAGTGATCTCCATAGGGAGGTGATTGAGGATGAGATTGGCCTGCTCGACGGAGAGATAACCATTGCCAAAAGCCTGTTGACTATGACGGTCCAGCACTGCTTCCTTTTCCTTAGGGGTAAAGGTAATGGTGAACTGGCCTTCTGGTGTATCGATAACTTGCTGAACTTGACCTTCAGCCGTGTCCAGCTGCACGGGCTCCTCTGCACTCTTTTCCTCAACGAAACTCTGTCGTTCTGGCACCCATTTTTCAGACGGACGGATGATGGCATAGCCGTAGGCATCGCTCTCCTCCGCAATCTGAATCCAGTCATCCTGGGTGAACGACTCAAGAAGAATCATGAGAAGGATGGACTCTTCCTTGAAAATCATACTTTCAAACTCTGTCGCAAAAGCTTCAAAGGCCTCCTTTACAGTGGAAATCGCCACTTCTGGTAGTGCCTTAGCCGTCGCTAGAGCTGTCTGAAAGAGTTCTCTAATCTGGTCATCCACCCCCCACATGACTTTAGGAGGTGAATCGTGACCATAGCGCTCCATGATGGGAAAAAAGAGCTCTTCCTTGCGCTGATAATGGATGTTAAATTGCCCCAACAGCCCCATTTGACGGACCAAGCCCTTGCGCATCTCTGCCAGCATTTCCTCATCTTCCATAGACTCATAGGTATCCAACAGTCTCCGAATGCGAATCAAAGCTGCACGGAGAGCCAGATTTTCATCCTTGAAGACGCGAACTGGGTGGCCAGGGTGTTCAGTATCCTCTACTTCGACGCCCTTAACAGCATTTTTAAAAAGATTAGCATGGACATCGCAGAGTTCCATGACATCTTCAAAGGTGACACCTGAGTCTGAGTTCATCAGCTCGTGCTCCATGAGGGAAATCTCGATGGCTGAAACACCCGTAAAAGTCGCATCAAAACGCTCCTGAACTGACTCGGGAGAGGCGCCGTTGTGCAATTCTAACAAAATATCCCGTAGGATATGAATCCGTTCATCTGCCATTAGTCTAATCCAATCACTTCGTAACCATTCGCTTCCAGTGTGCGGACAATCTTGTCCATAGGAGTTCCTTCAAGTTTAGAACCCTGCTTAAGCGATACTTTGCGACCGACTGTGTTGCGCATCAAGGGATTAGCAAGTGGTTTAAAACCAAGCTCCACTAGGATTTCCAAGACTTCCGGGTGCTTGTCTACCACTTCTGCAACGGGTATTGACATATCGATGATATTGTCCATGACGACCTCCATTGTATGTTCTAATACTCAATGAAAATCAAAGAGCAAACTAGGAAGCTAGCCGCAGGTTGCTCAAAACAGTGTTTTGAGGTTGTGGATAGAACTGACGAAGTCAGTAACCATACCTACGGCAAGGTGAAGCTGACGTGGTTTGAAGAGATTTTCGAAGAGTATAAAATGATTTTACTGCTTATATTATACCATATGGGAAGAGATTAAAAAACTAGCAGCGTAGTTCCTGCTAGTTTCTTTCATTTCAAGTTATTCCTTATCATCTGGTTTTGCGAGCCACTGGGCTACATCCATCAGCTTGTCAGCAAGCAGTACTTTCCCGAAACCTACTAGAGCATTGTCATCTTTTTTCATGTTCTTCAGGACTTTGACGCTTTGCATCACGAAAAAGTAATTCCCGTAAGTCTTGGCTAGAATCTTAATGACCCCCATATTACTCACCTTCTATGATTTCGACCTCTTTTCGGATTGTATCAACGTCTCTTTGATATTGTACTTCATTGTAGTTGACTAGCTTGGACAATTCCTGTTGCAATCTTTCTCCCATCGGCTTCATGGTCGCAAAGGTTAAGCCACCAGAAATGACTCCACCTAGGATAGGAATCACTTTCCCCATCCCTTTGGCTAGGCCTCCTTTTGTCAGATTGACACCAAAAATTTTCAAAACTTTTTCTAAAATTGGATACCAAAGAGTTTTTGTCAAGGCTTTCTTGTTCACTACTTTTATGACTTGCTTGGCTACTGTCACACCACCTGATCGAAGCAGGGCACCTGCGCCATTTACTCCCAGCATCACACCGAGATACAGTAGAAGTGTGTTTTTAGCTTCCTCGCTTAACTCATTGCGCGATGCCCAAAGATCATCAAATCCGTAAATATAGCCTAGTTCCTGAACTAGTTTTAATGAGAAAGCGTAAAACTGGGCTACATCTGTTGGAATGGTAATTGCCATGGCAAGGCCTCCAGGTAGACCTGCTAATACCGAAGTTCCACTAGCCAGTAAGACATTGTCCTTAATACAGGTCTTTGCCACTCGATCTAAGCTTTCCTGAGGTAACAAAGAAGTCGGCCCTTGTTCTAATAAGGTAGCAATGTCCTTGCGATCTAATTCCTTGGAAAACTTTTCCACCAAAAATTTCTCTCGATCAACTTTGACTACGGGAAGTTTCACCACTTGTTGTAGTACTTGCATAGCTATATCTTGTTTAGCCATATGTTTCTCCGTTTTTCATTTATATCATGCTTTATCATATCATACTATGTGAAATTTACAAATTTTTTAAACCGATTTTTATCAGATAGCAATTATCGTACTCTGGCAACAAAAAAGAGGGTTCCCCCTCTTTCTTAGTTCTTATCCAGATTGCGTAGCATCTCGTCAATCTTGTTTCCATATTCAATGGACTCATCTTTGACGAAGGTTAAATCTGGGATTTTGTACAATTTCAAATTGCGACCAAGTTCACGTTTGATCGTACCAGTTGCTTTTTCAAGCCCGATTTGAGCTTTTTGGTTATCCGAAGCAAGGTTACTCAAAATGGTGTAGTAAACCTTGGCAACAGACAAGTCACCCAGCATCTGAACATCTGTAATGGTCACACCTTGGACACGCGGATCACGGACCTTCTTTTGCAAAATCTCGTTGACTTCACGCTTGATTTCCATGCCCACACGATCCGTACGGAAATGATTTGCCATGATATTCCTTTCTCTACTTTGAATCAAAAGCTAGGCCAGCAGACCTAGCTATTTTCTAATAGATAGAGGAACTAGAGCCATTTGAATCTAGGAAACAAGCCTTAGATAGAACTAAGGGTTCATCAAGGCGCTGTTGACGACGAGTCAAATTGGCTATCGTTTCTCTATTATCTCTTGATTTCTTCCATGATATATGCCTCAATCACATCATCAGTCTTGATATCATTGTAGCCATCAATCATCAATCCACCTTCACGACCGTTTGTAACTTCTTTAACGTCGTCTTTGTAGTGTTTCAAGCTTGCGAGTTCGCCATCATAGATAACGACACCGTCACGGATAACACGGACTTTCGAGTCACGGGTAACCTTACCGTTGATAACCATGAATCCACCAATGGTTCCCACTTTAGATACCTTGAAGGTTTCACGGATAACTGCTTCACCGATAACTTTTTCTTCGAATTCTGGGTCAAGCATCCCTTTCATGGCTTCTTCCATCTCTTCGATAACCTTATAGATAATGCTGTGGAGACGGATTTCTACATCGTCAGCTTCCGCTTGTTGACGCGCTTGTGGTGTAGGGCGTACGTTGAAACCAACGATAAAGGCATTTGAAGCTTCCGCAAGAGTCACGTCAGATTCGTTGATAGCACCGACTGCCGAGTGAACGATAGTAACTTTGACACCTTCCACATCAATTTTTTGAAGTGAGGCAGAAAGGGCTTCAACTGAACCTTGTACGTCGGCCTTGATGATAACGTTAACTGACTTAAGCTCACCAGCTTTGAGTGTATCAAAGAGGTTTTCAAGGCTGACACGTTGGGTAGCTTGACGTTGTTTCATAAGGGCACGTTTGGCACGTTCTTCACCAGCTGCACGCGCAGATTTTTCATCTTCGTAAACAGCAAAGTGGTCACCCGCCATTGGTGCTTCGTTCAAACCTGTGATAGAAACCGGTGTTGATGGACCTGCAACCTTAACACGACGACCAAGGTCATTGGTCATGGCACGTACACGACCGAATGTATTTCCGACAACGATAGGATCTTGTACATTCAAGGTACCTTGTTGCACAAGAAGGGTTGCGACCGCACCTTTTCCTTTATCCAAGCGAGCTTCGATAACCGTACCGATAGCACGCACTGTTGGGTCTGCCTTTAGTTCTTGGATTTCAGCTACAAGAAGGACTGTTTCCAACAATTCTTCGATATTTTGGTTAAATTTAGCTGAGATTTCGACAAATTCAGAATCTCCACCCCAAGCTGTTGACATAACCCCATGCTCTGCCAATTCACCGATAACACGTTCTGGGTTGGCACCTGGTTTATCAATCTTGTTAATAGCTACGATGATTGGAACGTTGGCCGCTTTTGAGTGGTTGATAGCTTCGATAGTTTGAGGCATAACCCCGTCATCTGCCGCTACGACCAAGATAGTAATATCGGTAACAGAAGCACCACGCGCACGCATAGATGTAAAGGCCGCGTGTCCAGGTGTATCAAGGAAGGTAATCTTCTTGCCATTTTCCACGATTTGGTAGGCTCCGATATGCTGAGTAATACCACCTGCTTCTCCTGTTGCAACACGAGAGTTACGAAGGGTATCTAGAAGGGTTGTTTTACCATGGTCAACGTGCCCCATGATGGTCACAACTGGTGGACGCTCAACCAATTCATCTTCATTGAGATAACCATCTTCGACGAAGAAACGTTCGATGTCCGCATTGTCCACTTCAACCTTTTGTTTGGCTTCAATACCATAATCTACCAATAGGAGTTCAATGGTGTCACCATCCAAAGATTGGTTTTGTGTGGCCATAACACCCATCATAAAGAGTTTCTTAACGATTTCAGCTGGTTCACGTTTGATACGTTTTGCGATTTCCGCAACAGTCATACCATCCGTATATTCAAATTCTGTTGGTAATTCGTGGAACTTACGCTCTGTAACAGGTTTAGGTGCCTGATTGCGGTTATTTTGCTTGTTGCCTTTTTTATTCTTTTTATTGTTATTCCAGTTACTATTTCTTTGATTTCTCACTTGATTCTGACTACTTCGATTCTTTTGTTGTTTTCTAGGACCATCTTCTTCGTGATCATAATCGTCACGTTCTTTGTCTGGTCGAGCTTGTTTTTTACGACGTGTATCCACTGGCGCTTCTTTCGCTACAGGAGCTACTGTTACTGCTGGCTGCGTTTGTTCAGCTAGCTTAGCAGCTTCTTCAAAGATTTCCTCTGGTTCCTTACGTTTGTTAGCTTGAGCCAAGGCTTCTTTAGCAGCTTGCGATTGTTTGAAGCGCTCCTCGCTTGAACGTGCGTACTCTGCATTTTGCTCTGCTTTTAGAGCTGCTGCACGGGCTTTAAAGTCAACACGTGGCCCAGCTGGTTTTGGCTGGAAGTCTTGTTGCTGACGGCGATCATTACCACGATTTCCTTGACCTTGTGGTTTCTTCCCTTGGTCGTTAAATCGGCGATTGTCGCGGTTTCCTTGACCATGTTTGCCACCATTACGACCATCGTTTTTCTGACGGTTGCCGTTTTGTTGTTGGTCACGGTTGTTGCCCTTATTTTGTTTGCGTCGCTCTGCCTGCTCTTTGGCACGCGCCTCACGCTCCGCCTTGAAGTTTCGACTCTGTGGTCTTGCGGCCACTACTTTTTCTTCCTTAGGAGCTGCAGGTGTAGCTGATTTGCTTTCTTCCTTAGCGGCTACTGGTTTAGCTGATACAGGCTTTTCTGCTTTCTTTTCTACACTTGCTTTTGGTGCTGCAGGTTTTGCTTCTGCCTTAGGAGCAGGTGCAGGTTTAAAGCTAGCTGCGATTTGTTCAGCAGCAGCAGCTTCCACGCTCGATGAGTGGCTTTTCACATCCAAGCCCAACTCTTTTGCACGCGCTACAACTTCTTTACTTTCTTTTCCAAGTTCTTTTGCGATTTCGTACAATCTTTTCTTAGACAAATCATGTCCTCCTCTTCTATTCCATAAGAGACCTCATTTTCTTTGTAAATCCAGCATCTGTCACAGCCAAAACTTTTCTCGGTTTCCCGACTGCTATGCTTAATTCCAGTGTTGAAAACACGGTTATAACTTCTACTTGATAATAGTCACTTTTATCTTGAATCTTCTTGGTCAGATTGGGACCAGCATCATGTGCTAGAAAGACTAGCTTGGCTTTCTGGTCTTGAATGGCCTTGACCACCAATTCCTCACCCGATATGATCCGGCCTGCTCGCTGAGCAAGTCCCAAGAGATTGCTAATCTTTTGCTTATTCAAGTCCTAACTCTCTTCTTTTTACTTTGTGATCCACATAGGCGATCAACTCGTCATAAAAGCTTTCTTCCACTTCCATGTTAAAGCTACGGTTAAAGACTTTCTTCTTTTTTGCCTCTAGGGCTTCTGCATTGTCTAGCTTGATATAAGCGCCACGGCCATTGGCCTTGCCTGTCGGATCGATAAAGATCTCTCCTTCTTTGTTCTTGACAATGCGGAGCAAATCACGCTTGTCAATCACCTCGTTAGATACAACAGACTTGCGCAAAGGGATTTTTCTTGTTTTCATCTTTCCCTCCTCTAGCAGCTTTTATTCTTCGATCAATTCATCCGCAACTGCGTAATCAACTTGACCTGCTTCTTCCATAGCTTCAAACTCGCTGGCAGACTTGATATCAATACGGTAGCCTGTCAAATGAGCTGCCAAGCGAACGTTTTGTCCACGACGACCGATAGCAAGAGAAAGCTTGTTATCAGGTACAACGACCAAGGCACGTTTGCTGTCGTTTTCATCAAAGATAACTTGGTCAACTTCTGCTGGTGCGATAGCATTGTAGATAAACTCAGCTGGATCTGCTACCCACTCGATAACGTCGATGTTTTCTTCAACAGGAATCATGCGATCGCTCTTAGCATCGTAACGAGCTGGGTGGAATTTGCTGGTGATTTTCTTGATGTTGGCACCACCACGTCCAACGATTGTCCCGATAGCATCCACGTTTGGATTGTGGCTACGAACGGCAACTTTCGTACGGTCACCAGCTTCGCGGGCTACGCTCATGATTTCAACAGTTCCATCGTAGACTTCTGGAATTTCTTGCTCCATCAAGCGTTTGATCATTTCTGGATGGCTACGACTAACAAAGACGTTGACACCACGAGGGTTGTCTTCAACTTTGTAAACGTAGACTTCGATACGGTCATGGGAAGCAAAAACTTCTCCAGGGATTTGGTCTTGTTTTGACAATTGAGCTTCGATGCTGCCAAGGTTGACATAGATGAAGCGATTGTCAAAACGTTCTACTGTACCAGACATGATTTCTTGCTCATGTTCTTTGTAAGTATTATAAGTGATGGCACGTGTTTGCTTGCGCATTTTTTCCATGATGGTTTGTTTGGCAGATTGGGCTGCTACACGACCAAACTCAGCTGGTGCTTCTTCAAACTTAATCTTGTCACCAAGCTCATAGGCTGAATTAATGGCAAGGGCATCTTTCAAGCTAATTTCCAAACGGCTATCAAACACTTCATCAACAACTTCACGGACAGTATAGACAGTAAAATCACCTGTTTTTTCGTTGAAGTCGATGGCTACACTGTCAGATTGACCATAGCGTCTGCGATAAGCGGAACGAAGCGACTCTACTACTGCGTCGATGATGTCTTCTTTTTTGATTCCCTTGTCTTCTTCCAAAATGCGGAAGGCCTCTAGCATTTCTTTACTCATGTTCTTTTTACTTTTGAATCCTCAAAAGCTATCCTTTCTTTTCTATAGTTTTACTGCTAAACGTGCTTTTGATACTAAACTGTATGGAATTTGAACGGTTTTCTTACGTGTCTTGTCCATATACTCCATAGTCAACTCATCCTCTTCGAAGGATACCAAGGTTCCTTCAAAGACCTTTTGTTTATCAATGGCTTGGTAGAGCCCGACATGAATGTATTTCCCAACTGCTCCAGCGATGGCATCCTTGGTTTTCAAAGGACGCTCCAAGCCTGGACTGGTGATTTCTAGGAAATATTGTTCTGGGAAGGGATCGGGCTTGATGGTGTCTAAGACAGGACTGATAATTTCTGTCAGGTCTGCCGTGTCGTTCAAGGTAATTCCTTCGGGTTTATCTACAAAAATACTGAGAATCATGTCACTGCCAATCTTTCCATACTCGATATCCACAAGTTCAAAAGGCGCTTGGATGACAGGTTCTACAACTTCTCTGACTAATTCTACGATTGTTGCGATTGCGTCCACCTCCTCATAAGCAAGAGGCGAAGATATTTCCCCGCCTCTCTTTCTCATATTCTTACTATCAGTATAGCACGTTTGTCAATTTATGTAAAGTATAAGCACTCAAACAGCTGGTTTTCAAGCTATTTCTTAAAATTCTGCTTCAACTCGGTAGATCACTTGACCCTTGTTGGAGAATTTTTGCTCATATTCCGTCATGACATTGCCTTCAAAATCACTGGCATGTAAGTCCAGCCAAACCCCGTTCAGTTTCATCCCATACTGAGAAAAACTCACCAAGCTGTACTCAAACAAGCCACGGTTATCTGTCTTGAAATGGATTTCCCCATTCTCAGGCAAGATGCGTTTGAAGGTATCCAAGAAACTCTTGTAAGTCAAACGACGTTTTTCATGGCGTTTTTTAGGCCAGGGATCAGAAAAGTTTAGGTAGAGACGATCAATCTCACCGTCTTCAAAGTAGTCGGTCAAATCTGAACCATCTACCCACAACAACTTGATATTAGGAACTCCAACTTCTAATACCTTGTCCAAGGCATAACTCAATACCGACTTTTGAATGTCAATCCCGATATAGTTGATGTCAGGGTTTTGTTTGGCCATTCCTGATACGAAGGCTCCTTTTCCACTTCCAACCTCAACATGAATAGGATGATCATTTCCAAACAAGTCTCGCCATTTCCCCTTGGCTTCCAAGGGATTGAGGACAACATACTGGGGATTAGCCTCTAGTAACTCTGTCGCCCCTTTACGATTTCTAACTCTCATCTCTTCTTTCCATACTTGTCACGGAAGACGCGCAAGGCGTAAATCTCCCGGTTTACATTGTCTAAATCTTGATTTTCACAGTATTTGGCAATCTGGTTCAAGTAAGAATACTGACCATACCAATACAATTTATCTAACACTGTCTGATTGTACTTATAGCCGTAGTCTCTCAACCATTGGCGCCACTGATGATCTGGAATGTAGTGGCATAGCAAATGCGCCACATCAAACATACGATCCGTCAGACGAACCGAATCCCAATCCACTAGATAAACGAGTCCACTCTCTGTCTCAATCCAATTACTATGACGAAGATCTCCATGCACAATCGTTGCATGGTCTTCCCTAAAACCTGGAACCGTCTTACCTAGCTCAGCAATCACACTGTTCAAATAGTGGTTCTGCTTCAAGATTTCTGGGACTCCTTGCTGCCAAGAACGTAGCAAATCAACTGGTGTTTCCATGGTATATCCCAAACGACTCAACTGCTTCATCAAGGGACGCGAGCGGTGAAGGCGGTTCAAGATATTGATGATCTGCTTGCGATTCATATCGTAAGGGGTCAAGATTTTACCCGTCAGCCATTCCTGAGCACACATATCACGGCCATCTGGCAAACGACGAGTCCAAAGTAATTGAGGAGCGATTTGTTCTCTGGCTAGGCCAGGTAGGATTGGAGAGGTGTTCATTTTTACAAAGACGCGCTTCCCATCAGGGTAGCTTCCCATATAAGCTTTGCCACTCTTCCCAGGGATAGGGGTCAGCGTTAGCTCATTATCACCCAAGTCCATTTCTTTCCTCCGTATAAAGTTTCCTTACTATTCTACTAGTTTTTGGTCTATTCGTCAACCAATCTTTTTAGTTGGTAAGGCAAATAAAACAATTGTAGGAAGAGACTAGCCCCTACAAGAGCCAACAAGGCTATTTTCTCTTGAAAAACCACTGCTCCGACCAGTAATTCCAGCAAAAGAACTGCACTTCCCACACCGACTACAATTTGTTTCAATCCCTTTTCTTTCTCCCCTTTTTCTAGTGGAAAGAGCTGGGTCAAGTACTGGTAGTCAAAGGCATGATAGAGGGCCAGTAACTGAAAGAGCAAGAGGTAATTAAATAGAACCACCACTGCTGTCGCAATCCAAGCTTGCTCGATAAAGACTTGCGCTAACAAAGAAAGCAAGAGCAGACGGAGACTGAGGGCAAAGAGATCTCCATTTCGCAAGTAAGAACGAAGATAGAGGTTTTGCCAAATCTTCCCTGGCACTTTCTGAACAGTCTTTAGGATGAAATCTAGATAAGCACGACGTTTGACACTATTTGAAATGCCCTTGACCTGAGTAAAGAGAGCAAAGAAACGAAGCAAAACTTGCTTGCGTTTGCTTTCTTGGGAAATGACAAAGTCCCAGTCGAGACCAGTCTCAGTAAAAAATTTACTGGCTTTTTGACGAAAGAGCAGGTATTTCCCAGCTCCC
>CAJZDE010000025.1:0-11242 GCA_915063165.1 uncultured Streptococcus sp. | reverse complement strand
CCTTTCAATACCTGAATGAACAGGAATTAACCAAATGAAAAGCCCAAAAAATCGGGCTTTTTTATTTTTTCTTCAGATAAATACGGGTAACTTAGAAAAACTTTTGGGGCGAATTTGGGGAAATATAAAGCAGTGACTCAAGTCACTGCTTTATTCTGTTTCTTCTTCAGGTTCTAGTTCTGTGATTTGAACTTTTACCTTGGTAACACGTCCATTTTTCACCTTATCATTGGTCAGGACGATTTGCTTGTTTTGACTGATCAGTTCATAACTGATTTTTTCAGTTGTTGGAATCGTACCAACACCCGTCAAATAGTAACCAGCGATGGTATCCACATCATCGCTTTCTAGTTCGACACCAAAGTAGTCATTGAAGTCGTTAAGATTCATGGTTCCCTGTGCAATATAGGTGTCCTCACCGATTTGATGGACTTCGATTTCTGCCCTATCTGTCTCATCATCGATCTCACCGACAATTTCTTCTAAGAGGTCTTCCAGAGTTACCAAACCAGCCATACCACCGTATTCGTCTAGTAAGATGGCCATTTGTCTTTGGGTATTTCGCAATTCTTTTAGCAAGTCATCCACAAAAATAGTTTCAGGAACAAAGAGTGGATCTTGTAAGATCTTCTTCCAGACAATGTTTTCAAAGCCATCTGCATAGGCAGCGTTTAGCAAACGCTTGGTATGAATCAAACCAATCACATTGTCCTTATCCCCATCATAAACAGGGATACGTGAGAAATTTTGCTTTAGAATACTTTGGATAATGGTTTGACTATCATCCTGAATATCCACCATAAAGGCATCCGTCCGAGGAACCATGACTTCTCTCGCCATCAGCTCATCTAGAGAGAAAATCCCTTGTAACATCTCGATTTCGTCTGCATCCAAAGTTTCCTCACTTTTGGTCAACATGTACTCAATTTCATCTCGAGTCATTTTTTCATCCGCATCATCAAAGGTCATTGGCGTTAAACGACTCAAGAGATTGGTTGAAGCAGATAACAACCAGACAAAGGGGCTGACAATTTTCCCCAATCCAATAATGACTGGTGCTGTTCGAATCGCCAAAGCATCTTTGAGATTGAGGGCAATCCGTTTAGGATAGAGTTCACCAAAAACAATAGAAATGTAGGTCAAGAATGCCAAAGAGAGGAAACTTGCAATGGCATAAGCTGTTTCTCCATTCCCCATCCAAGAGGCAATTACTTGTCCAAGTGTATCTGCCAATTTTGCCCCTGACAAGATCGTGATCAAGGTGATACCAACTTGAATCGTTGATAAAAAGTGGTTAGGATTTTCAAGTACCTTTAACAAACGAATGTAACGTTTGTCTCCCTCTTCTGCCTTTTGTTCCACTCGGGAACGGTTTAGTGACACCATCGCCATTTCAGTGGCTGAGAAAAAAGCATTTAACAGGGTCAAGATAAATAACAATACAAACTGTAGCAACAAATTCTGACTGCTCGGGTCTTCCATAGTCCTTCTCCTAAAATAGTATCTTGTGTTCCATTATATCATAAAATCCATCAGGATTCACATTATTTTTCATTTAAAGAACAACTCCCCTGCCTATAGAAGACAAAGGAGCTGTTTTTATAGTATCTATTGTTTCTAATCTATCACTGTTACTTGACCTGTTCTGTAATCAAGTTGGATTCCCTTTTGAACATTGGGGATTAGGACATTGAATTCCAATTCGCCATCTGAAGACTTGGCTTCGATTTGTGAAGCGGATGGAACTAGGTCTTCATTTGTCGCATAGTGGAGCGTCACGCGATAACGAACCCTCTTATTTTGGTCCAAGGCTTTTCTGACCAAACTCTCATAGTAGTTCTGACCTGTCGAATCCTCAGCCTGAGCCTGATTTGCCCAAGCTGTCTGGACTGCAATGTTCTTGGGATTGCTGGTAGAGGCATCAAAACCATCCAAACCACCTATCAAGGCATAACCCAGCAGGTGTCCTCTATCGACTGCATGTGTATAGGCTCCCTTTAGATTCTTGACCTGATGCCATCCTGGTGGCGTCCAAGAGGTGGAGCCATTTCCAGTCTCTTCGCGATTTTTATACTGCCGAGTCGCTTTGGATAAGATGGCATTGGCTACAGTTGGGACTGTTTCTTTTCCAACTATCTTTGTTTTATTATCCGCATAGGGTTTGCTAGAAACTTTGGCATCTAGATTGGTTTTATTACCATTTACGACAAAGGCACCTCCCCCATTCCACTCTAGATCACCTTTTATTTGGTTCTTGATTGACTCAGTTAAGACACTTTCAGCTAGCTCCTGACTGGGAGCTTCTGAAGCTTGTTTTTTCTGACTAACCTTGGTTCTAGGGGAGTTTGGCGCTGTCTGCATCTGCTTGATATAGTAGCTTCCAGTAGCCAATAGTAAGAATAGAAGTAACCCTATCAGAGCTTGTCTTGTTTTTTTGTCCATTTTTCTCCTTATTTCTTTAGAAAAAGACTGGTCTCCCAGTCTAATTTCCTGTAAATTTGCTAATCAATTCCTGCCACTTTGCTGGAGACAAGATAGCCCATGGATCCTGTCCCTTCCCTAGGATTCCATAGCCTACCATCAAGCCGATTCCTAAAGCCAGAAAGCCTAGCAATAGTACGATAAAAATCAACAGTAAGCGACGGAGTACATAGCGTAAGTTTTTATTCTTCTTCATCATTTGCCTCGATTCGCTGAATCTTCGCTCCTAGCTGAGCCAATTTCTCATGGAAACAGTAGTAACCTCTATCAAGGTGGACTAACTTACCAACAACTGTTTCTCCCTGCGCCACCAGACCTGTCAAAATCAAGGCAGCACTAGCGCGAAGGTCCGTTGATAGAACTTCTGCCCCCTGTAAAGCCTGTCCCCCAACAATACGAGCTGTGTCACGGATAATCTCTGAGTGCAAGCCCATACGGCGCATTTCCTCCAAGTGTTGGAAGCGATTTTCAAACACCGTTTCCACCATGGTAGATTCCCCTTTTGCGACTGTCATCAGAGCTGTAAATTGCGCCTGCATATCTGTTGGAAATCCTGGGTGTGGTAAAGTTTTTACATGAACAGCCTTGAGATTTTCAAGCTGAGAACGAACACGGATGCCTTCTGATTCCTCTGTCACTTCAACGCCCATTTCAAGTAGTTTTGAGATTAAGGGACGATTGTGTTCCCAAACTGCATCTCGAATGAGGACATCTCCACCTGTCATAGCTGCAGCCACCATAAAGGTTCCAGCTTCGATACGGTCCTGCACGACACTGTGAGTCGCACCATGGAGTTCCTCGACACCAGTCACTGTGATTGTTTCCGTACCAGCTCCCTTGACCTTGGCTCCCATTTCATTAAGGAGGATAGCGAGAACAACAATTTCTGGCTCACGCGCAGCATTTTCAATCACTGTCACCCCATCAGCTAGAGTTGCTGCCATCATGAGGTTTTGTGTTGCACCGACACTAGGGAAGTCCATGTAGATATGAGCACCATGCAAGCGTTCTGCCTTAGCTTCGATGTAACCAGCTGTCTGGGTAATCTTTGCCCCCATAGCTTCCAAGCCCTTGAGGTGGAGGTCGATTGGACGACTCCCAATGGTGCAACCACCTGGCATAGAAACTTTGGCATGACCTACACGAGCAAGGATTGGTCCCAAGACAACGATGGATGCACGCATCTTGCTGACATACTTGTATGGAGCTTCCTCCGTGATATCACCAGTCGCATCAACCTCGACAACATGAGCTTCCTCATCAAAGTCCACCTTGGCATTCAGACCACGAACTACTTGATTCATGGTGAAAACATCTGACAAGATTGGGACGTTCTGCAAGACTGTCTTACCCTTGCTTGCTAGAATAGTCGCTGCCAACAAGGGCAAGACTGCATTCTTTGCTCCCTCGATCGTCACACTCCCGACCAGACGGTTATCTCCGCCTTGAACCACAATTTTTTCCATAGTTGTTTCCTTTACTTTTGATTTTATAATAGTCCTCTAAGTGCTTCTTGCCACAGTTGGTACAAACTGATAAAGAATGAACTCAAGATGTAGCCCATCACAATACTAAAGAAGCCTACCAACAAACGAACTTTTTTTGTGTTAGTAGCGGTCACTTTTAAAACCTTTTCCCATCTCACAAGATCCTTCAAAAGGTAAAAACTCAAATAAATAAAGAGTATATGACTACTTAGAGTGAATAATAATTGAACCATTTGACTATTATACCATCTTATCCGCTTGCGCGCTAGTTTTCGATTTTTCTACGAATTAGGGATTGTTTTTAAGGTAATCAATTGCATCCTGCAAGGTCTTAACCGGAACGATTTTCATCTCTGTTTTGATCGTTTTAGCAGCTTCTAGGGCTGTTTCATAGTTGCTTTTCGCATTGGGATCTGCTTTTTTGGCTTCCTCGGTGACTGGATTGTCAGGAGCAAAAAAGATGTTGGCTCCCTGACGAGAGGCTGCCACTACTTTTTTATCAATTCCACCGATGTCACCAACATTTCCATCACGATCAATAGTTCCCGTTCCCGCAACGATGCGGCCATTACGAAGTCCTGGATCTGCTATCTGGGTGTAAATAGCGAGACTAAACATGAGACCGGCACTTGGCCCGCCGATACCAGCTGTGGAGAAGCGAATTGGAACATCACTGGTCACTTCCGTACGGTCAATCAAGCCAATCCCAATCCCGTTTTTCCCGTTTTCGAGAGTGATAATTTTACCTTCTGCAGACTTGACTTTTCCGTCTTCCTCATAGGTTACCTTGACCGTGTCTCCTAATTGTTGAGAATTGACATAGTCGACCAAGTCTTTTGAACTGTCAAACGTTTTGTCGTTAACAGCAGTCACGGTATCTGCAATGTTCAGAATGCCCTTAAAAGTTGAATTGTCCGTCACGGTCAAGACATAGACTCCCAGATACTTGAGTTCGATATCCTTTCCAGCCGTCTTCAATCCTTGATACTTGGCCATGTTTTGAGAAGTTTGCATATAGAACTGATTGATCCGCATAAACTCCGCATCCGTAGAGCCACCCGTAGTCTCCTTGGCGCTTCTAATATCTGTGAAAGGTGTTAACCAAGCATAGACAAGATGCGATAGGGTTGCGTGTCGAATACCGACTGTTACAAACTGGTAAGCTCCTGCTTCTGTGTCTTCTGTTTCATTGACTTTCAAAACGCGACGAATATCTTCCGCTCCACCCGGAACTTCTATGTAGTAAGGTAAAGGTACTACAAAGGCTAAAAAAGTCAATACTAGTGCTAGGATGACATATAAGGGCCATCTAGTTTTTTTCTTCATGTTCTAATTCCTCCACAACACTGTTTGGGACATATTGCTGAATCTCCTGACCAAACTTCAGAAGTTCTCTCACGGCCGAAGAGCTAATATAAAGATGCTCTGGGCGGCTATATAGGTAAATGGTTTCGATTTCTGGAGCCAGTTGATGATTGTAGTAGTCAAAACTAGACTCGTATTGCAAGTCGGTAGCATTCCGCAAGCCACGGACAAGGGTTTTGGCTCCCAGTCTCCTTGCAACTTCGACTACCAATTCATCATGAGAAGCCAGCACCTCTACATTATCTAAATGCGCCACCGCTTTTTTGACTGCTCGTTTGCGGTTTTCAACGGGGAGAAAACCTTGTTTGTGGGGATTGTAGAACACCCCGACATAAAGCTTATCAAAGAGTTTGCTGGCACGTTCAATGATGTCCAGATGTCCATTTGTCATCGGATCAAATGATCCTGTAAATAATCCAATTTTATCTGACATAGACTGTCACCTTACTAATCCCATATATTTTTTCCTTCCAGATACCTAAGCAGGCGATTTCTTCCGGTAGTTCTACAGACTTATCGGTTTCGCAGACAACCATAATCTCTTCGGAGAAAAGGTTTCTTTCTGCCATTTTCTCGATATCTGCAACGATTTGTTCCTTGGCATAAGGAGGGTCTAAAAAGACCAGGTCAAAGGGACCTTTCACTTGCTCCAAGGCCCGTTCAGCCTCCATCTTTAAGAGTTGAAATTTGGAAGCTTCCTTGGTCATTTGGATATTTTCAGCGATGATAGCTTGTGCCTTTCGATCCCGTTCCACTAAGACTGCATGAGACATCCCTCTTGACACAGCTTCAATAGACAGACCGCCACTGCCAGCATAGAGATCCAAAACACGACCACCCTCAAAATAGGGACCTATCATGTTAAAGATAGCTCCACGCACCTTATCTGATGTCGGCCTCGTCGTCTTGCCTTCTAGCGTCTTGAGGGGACGCCCTCCGTAGATTCCTGATACGATTTTCATACCGTTTATTATACCAAATTATAGGCAAAAAGAGAAAGAAAACCGAACCTTGCGGTTCGATTCTCTACAAAATATTTTCGTACGTATCGCGAACTTCTTGAGGCCAAACACTGGTCTGAACCTCTCCGATGTGTTTCTTACGAAGAAGGAACATGGCCATACGAGACTGTCCGATACCTCCACCAATTGTCAGTGGGAAAAGGCCGTTAAGCAAGGCTTTATGCCATTCCAATTCTAGACGATCTTCGTCTCCTGTAAGAGCCACTTGGCGACGAAGGGTATCCTCATCTACCCGAATCCCCATTGATGAAAGTTCAAAGGCACAACCAAGAGATTCGTTCCAAACGAGAATGTCGCCATTCAACCCCTTGTAGCCATTTTCAGACTCTGTTGTCCAGTCATCATAGTCAGGTGCACGGCCATCATGAGGTTTTCCGTCAGGCAACTCGCCACCAATACCAATCAAGAAGACTGCACCAAACTCTTTACAGATCGCATTTTCACGCTCTTTTGGTGTCAAGTCTGGGTAACGTTCTACTAGCTCTTCTGTATGGATAAAGGTGATTTGTTTTGGCAAGATGGATTCGATATCGTAGCGGGCTTCTACGGCTAGCTCTGTTAGACGAATAGCCTTGTAAATCTTCTCAACAGTTTCTTTGAGATAGGCGATATTGCGTTGACCATTTGGGATAACCTTCTCCCAGTCCCACTGGTCCACATAAACTGAGTGGGTCGCGTCGAGCGAATCTTCGTCTGGACGAAGGGCCTTCATGTGAACAAACAAACCCTCACCTTCACCGAAACCAAAACGAGCCAAGGTGTGGCGTTTCCATTTGGCAAGTGAGTGAACGACTTCATAGGTTTCATCTGGAATCTGCAAAACCTTGACGGATACTGGATTTTCGACACCTGATAGGTTGTCCTGCATCCCATCCCCGACCTTGCTCAAGATAGGACCTTGAACTTCAACAACTTCTAACTTATCTTTCAAATACTGGGTAAAAGTGTTTTTGACAAAGGAAATTTCTTCTTGTTGATGAATAAAACTTTTCTTCATAAACAGCTCCTCAAAAATTAGTTAAAAGCATTATACACCTATTTCCAAGAAAAGAAAAGAGTAAATAAGAAAAAGTCAGTGCTCTTTTGAACACTGACTCTGTCATTCATTAATCGTTTCGACCAAAGATTCGTAAGATGCTAAGGAAGAGGTTGATAAAGTCTAGGTAGATGCTGAGCGCCATTGAGATGACCCATCCTGTCGCGACTTGTCCTCGTGACTGCTCATAAACATAGCGAATCTTTTGGTTGTCCCAAGCAATCAAACCTGAGAAAACCAAGACCATGGCAATACTAATCATGTAGTCAAAGAAGCTATTGGCTAAAAATAGATTCACAACCATGGCAATGATGAGACCAACAAGCGCCGCCATCAAAGCTCGGCCCATTCCACTCAAATCTTTCTTGGTGAAAATTCCGATTGCCGCCATAACAAAGAAGAGAAGGGCACTGGATACAAAGGCTGATAAGACGGTCCCAGGTGTATAGAAGGCTACGACAAAACTAAGCGTAAATCCATTTAAAACAGAATAAACTAAAAATACTGGGAGAGCTGCTGGGCTATTTTTTGCAGCCATGCTACTTGCAACAAAGACTAAACCAAGTTCTGCAAAAGTTGCAATCATTAGCCAGAGACGGCCATGCATTAAAAAGTAGATCAATTGAGCCTGAAAGACTGTCAACATCAAAGCTGACACGAGAGCCGATAGACCAATCCCAAGTCCCACAAAGGCATAAACCTTAGCGTAAAATTGATTGAGACCTGAACGTTCTTGAATAATCGTTTGATTCATTCTGATTCTCCTTTTTCTATAAATATGTCTTGATTATAACAAAGATTTTATAAATTAGCTGAAATAAAACATCAAAATGCCTGCTGCAACTGCTACGTTGAGACTTTCTGCTCGGCCTTTCATGCCAATATGAACCAGCTGATCAGCACTCTCAGCCATGACAGAACTAATCCCCTGTCCTTCATTTCCCATGACTAAAACAAAGTTCTCTAATGAAGAAAGCTCACGATAATCCTTTGACTCTCTCGATAAGGTCGTTGCCAGAATGGGCAAATTGCTCTTCTTTGCCTCCTCTACAAAGCTGGCAAGAGGCAGACGATAGATGGGCAAGTGAAAATGACTTCCTTGCATGGAACGCAGAGTCTTAAGACTGTAGATATCTGCTGACTTGTCTGAAACAATGACCCCTGTAAAACCTGCAGCGTCCGCAGTCCGAATCATGGTGCCCACATTACCAGGATCTTGAACATCCTCTAAAAATAGATACTTGCCCTGATGGAGATCAGGCAGTCCCACTTCTTCTTTTTGAATCACTGCAACAATGCCTTGAGGGGTTTGCGTATCTGCTAAATCTCGCAAAATCTCCTCTGAAACCCAGACCGTTTGAGGAAAAGCAGCTAACCGATCTCGGTAACTTTCTAGGGCAAAGACCTTTTCAATCGTCACTCCTGCTTGAACAGCTTCTTCAAATAAGTGCCAACCTTCAATCAAATAGACAGACTTTCGATATTTTTTTTGATGCAATTTTTTGGCATTTTTTACCACTGAATTGGCTTTTGAGGTTATAATAGTCATAGAAATATTATATCACAATCAAAGGGGGTTGGTATGCAAAAGGTTAGAATGATTGCCCAAGGTAGGGTGCAGGGTGTTGGTTTTCGTTGGGGTGTTGTTACTTTAGCTCTTGAAATCGGTGGCATCACTGGTCGTGTCTGGAATAACGACGATGGCACAGTGGAAATTCTTGCTCAGGCAGACTCCTCTGCCACTATGGCAAAATTTATCCAAGAAATCCGAAAAGGTCCGACACCTTTTTCAAAAGTTACCTATCTAGATGTACAAATGAGCAACTTTTCATCCTATTCGGACTTCAAAGTCGCAAATTAGGTCTCTAGAACTATTGTATATTTTACAAAAAAACAGTAGAATAGAAAGGTATAATTTTTAAAGAAGGAATGAAAACATTGAAATCTATTAAACGTTTTGCCCTCTCTGCTATGGGAGTGGCTATGCTACTCGTCTTGACAGGCTGTGTCCAAGTAGACAAAGCAACAGGTAAGCCAATTGGTCCCGTTTGGGATTTCTTGGGTGCTCCGATGGGAGAAGCTATCAAGTACTTCGCTACTGATAAAGGTCTAGGCTTCGGGGTCGCTATCATTATCGTAACCATTATCGTGCGCTTGATTATCTTGCCACTTGGTATCTACCAATCATGGAAGGCGACACTTCACTCTGAAAAGATGAACGCCCTCAAACACGTACTCGAACCACACCAAACACGTCTCAAAGAAGCAACAACTCAGGAAGAAAAACTTGAGGCTCAACAAGCTCTCTTTGCCGCTCAGAAAGAACACGGTATCAGCATGTTTGGTGGTGTAGGATGTTTCCCTATCCTCATTCAAATGCCTTTCTTCTCTGCTATCTACTTTGCAGCCCAACATACTGAAGGGGTTGCTCAAGCAAGCTACCTAGGAATTCCTCTAGGTTCACCAAGTATGCTCCTCGTAGCCTTTGCTGGTGTCCTCTACTACCTCCAATCAATTCTCTCACTTCATGGAGTAGAAGACGAGATGCAAAGAGAACAACTTAAGAAAATGATCTACATGAGCCCTCTCATGATTGTCGTCTTCTCCTTCTTCTCACCAGCCAGTGTGACGCTTTACTGGGTTGTCGGTGGTTTCATGATGATTCTCCAACAGTTCATCGTTAACTATGTTGTTCGTCCAAAACTTCGCAAAAAAGTTCGTGAAGAATTTGCCAAAAATCCACCAAAAGCAAGTTCATTTTCAACTGGAGGCGGACGCAAAGATGTCACTCCAAACCAAGCAACTGCGATCATGACCAATAAGAAACATAAAAAACGCAATGCTGGTAAACAACATTCTAGAAAATAAGAAAAAAGCTTAGCTGAAAGGCTAGGCTTTTTATGCATCACAAAAGCCCGATGTCTCCATCAGGCTTCTTTTTTATCCATGAACACGTTTCATGTAATCTTGGTAACTTTCTGTATCCATCAATTCCTTGGCATTCTTGACACGGTCTGCTGTTGGAGGTTTGACCCCTTCAAGCGAATAAGGAATCCCAAGTTCACGCCACTTGAACTCACCCATCGTGTGATAAGGCAAGATTTCAAACTTGTCAACATTTTTGAGGGTTTTTACGAACTTCCCAAGTTCAATCAAATCTTCATCACGGTCTGTCAATCCTGGTACGAGAACGTGGCGAATCCAAACAGGCTTCCCGATATCTGATAGGTACTGGGCACAGGCTAAGATATTTTTATTGGTTTGGCTTGTGACAATCTTGTGTTGTTCTTCGTTGATTTCCTTGATATCCAGGAGAACTAAGTCTGTCACCGCCATGAGTTTATTAAACTTTTCGAGATAACGTGGTTTATTACGGAACGGAAGGGCACAGGTATCCAAGGTACAGTGGATTCCTTTTTCCTTGGCCTTGGTAAAGAGGGCAATTAGGAAATCAATCTGTAAGAGGGCTTCTCCACCACTGACAGTGATTCCTCCCTTGTCTCCCCAGAAACCACGGTAGCGAAGGGCTTCTGCCAAGACATCGTCTACTGTCCGTTCGCGTGATTTATTGGTCTCCATAGCCCATGTATCAGGGTTATGGCAGTACTGGCAACGCATGTGACAACCCTGCAAAAAGACAATAAAACGAATTCCAGGACCATCTACCGCCCCAAAACTCTCTGTCGAATGCACCATTCCTGTCACTTGTCCATAGTCAATTGTTTCTTCAGACATACCGTCACCTTCCTTGAAACCGTTTTATAGTTTTATTATATCACGAGTAAGATGAAAAACAAGGTTTTTTTGTCTATTTTTTAGAAAGCAATCTGTTTTTCACTTTCATTTTCAAT
>CAJZDE010000024.1:0-11297 GCA_915063165.1 uncultured Streptococcus sp. | reverse complement strand
TTTTTCAAATTACTACCATGGTAAAAAATACCATTATTCATCCATCGTGAGCAGATGGGATGGTCATTCTGATAAAGGAGAAGCTCCTGCTGGAAAAACCTCCTACGCATGGATTTGGACCCAATGGGGAGAACAAGTAGCATTTTACTATGATTATGACTAATCGTTCATTGATTTAAATCGTTCCCCTTGTAGCTCGTACAAGGGGAATCATTTTTTTATAAGGAGTCTACTATGAAGAAACTATTTATTTGCTTGTCTACTATTTTTATCAGTTGCTTCTTCATTTGGATTGTTATCTTACGTGCCCCTCAGTATCTCTATACTAGTTATGACTCCGTTACCCTGCTAAGTGTTAAAAAGGGGGCGCAAGAGCCGACTCGTGAGGAGTTTGAGCGAGAGTTGGAGAATTTTGTAAACTCAGAGCAGAGTTTAATAGCTAGAAGAATTGTAGAACCGAGTAAGGATGGGACGACTCACTTTACTTATGCAACTTATGGTCAGGGAGGCTTGCCAAAAGAGTTTCAAGCGGCTAGCCAAGAAAGCCGAGAACGGAGCGATCCTCTCAATAGTTACCTTCTCTTGTCTGGTTCATTGACCAAGGAAAAATTAGCTGCAAAATTAGATGATTTAGGTTATAAAGCGATTGCAGACCGCAAAACTCCTCCGTATCTTTTAGCTTTTTGGATTGCTTTAAATCCGTTGTTATTGATTAGTTTAGCTATATTTGGATTAGCTTTCTTTGCTATGGTGATTATCACCCGGATTAAGGAGATGCGGGCTGCAGGGATTCAGCTCTTTTCAGGACAGACCCTCTTGTCCATCATAGGAAGCGCCTTATACGATGACGTCAAGTGGCTTTGTTTAGCTGGGGCGGGATCCCTTATAGTGGGAGGTGCTGTCCTCCTCGGCCAAGGGCTCTTTTATCCCGTTCTTTTAGCAGTCTTTAGTATCGGAGTGGGGCTTTATCTTCTCTTTTTATTGGGAATTTCGCTCGTACTGAGCCTGCTCTACTTGATGAGCTTGAGCTACAAGGCTTTGGTTCCTGTGTTAAAAGGACGTTTGCCCCTCAAACGTTTGATGACCTTGACCTTACTATGTCAGTTGGTTGCTGTCTTTACAGTAGGTTATGCAGTCAAGACTGGCTTGACTTCTTACCAGCGTTTACAGGAACTCCAGCTATCCAAGCAAGCTTGGGAAGATCGAGCAGATTATTACCAGATTTCCTTTGGGCTCGGTGATAGAGGAAAAAATGCAGAAAATCAGAGCAAGTGGTATGCCTTTGCCAAGGAAGCAATCGAAGAAGAACAAGCCCTTTATGTAAAGGATAATCTGCTCCATTTTGCCAATCCACAAGGAAAAAATGAACAGGGAGAGACACTGGATACCTATAGTCCAGATGCTAATGTTCTCTATGTCAGTCCAAGTTATTTGGACAAGGAAAATGTGTCTGTAAATGATGAGACTAGACAGAAACTAGCTCATCTTCAAAAAGGGGAATTTGGACTCTTATTACCAGAATCTCTTCGTTCACAGGAAGCAGAACTTAAGAAAGTTTTTGAAGAAAGTTTAAACTATTACGGAAAATCAAGCGAGGATGAAAACGCTCCTTTAGAGTATGAAATGAGAGCTGTTGTTAGCTATCTTCCAACAGGAGAAAAACGATTTGTTTATAATAACGGTGAAAGTCCAGTATCCATTCAGTACTTAACCGATCCGATTTTAGTGGTATTCACGCCGACTTCTACAGGTGATAGTTTTACATCCTTATCTAGTTGGTCTATCAATGCTGGTAAGAATATCTTTGTCAAAGGATATGAAGATGGGATTAAACTCTTGAAAAATGCAGGAATTTATGATCAAGTATCCTACCTCAAGGAGGGACGAAGTGTTTACCTCGCACGTTACTATGAGGTTCAAACACAAACTCTAACCCTTATTTTAGGAGCTATTATTGGAATCGCGAGTTCTTTGCTTCTCTTTTATTCTGTGAATCTTCTTTATTTTGAACAATTCCGTCGTGAGATTTTGATTAAACGAATTTCTGGTTTGCGATTTTTTGAAACGCACGCTCAGTATATGATTAGTCAATTTGCTAGTTTTGTATTCGGTGCGAGTCTCTTTATTTGGCGTAGTCGGGATGTGGTGATTGGATTGGTAACTTTATCGATCTTCCTCGTTAGTGCTATACTGACTCTCTACCGTCAAGCACAGAAAGAATCTCGTGTTTCTATGACCATTATGAAAGGAAAATAGGATGATTGAACTAAAGAATATATCTAAAAAATTTGGAAGCCGTCAGCTATTTTCAGATACTAATCTTCAATTTGAAGGTGGGAAAATTTATGCCTTAATCGGTACAAGTGGCTGTGGTAAGACAACCCTCTTGAATATGATTGGACGATTAGAGCCATATGACAATGGAGAAATTATCTATGATGGCACTTCTCTTAAGGACATCAAGCCTTCTGTTTTCTTTAGAGATTACTTAGGATACTTATTTCAAGATTTTGGCTTAATTGAAAGTCAAACCGTCAAAGAGAATCTCAATCTGGGTTTAGTTGGTAATAAGTTGAAAGAAAAAGAGAAAATCTCTTTGATGAAACAAGCTCTAAACCGTGTTAACCTCTCTTATTTAGATTTAAAGCAACCTATCTTTGAATTATCAGGAGGAGAAGCACAACGTGTTGCACTAGCGAAGATAATTTTAAAGGATCCACCTTTGATTCTCGCAGATGAACCAACCGCTTCCTTAGACCCCAAAAACTCTGAAGAATTACTTTCTATTCTAGAATCTTTAAAAAATCCGAATCGGACCATAATTATTGCGACCCACAATCCTCTGATTTGGGAACAAGTGGACCAAGTTATTCGAGTTACTGATTTATCTCATAGATGATAAAAGAATATTAAGTTAGAAGAAAGAGTCACAAATACACTTTGTGGCTTTTTTATTTCCATAAAAATGGTAAAATAGTAGGAGTAGAAATGGAGTTTGAGACATGAAAGTAATCGATCAATTTAAAAATAAGAAAGTACTTGTTTTAGGTTTGGCTAAGTCTGGTGAGTCTGCAGTCCGTTTGTTAGACAAGTTGGGTGCTATTGTGACAGTAAATGACGGCAAGCCTTTTGAGGAAAATCCTGCTGCGCAAAGCTTGCTAGAAGAGGGAATCAAGGTTGTCACTGGTGGGCATCCTTTGGAGCTCTTGGATGAAGATTTCGCTCTGATGGTGAAAAATCCAGGTATCCCTTATAGTAATCCCATGATTGAAAAGGCATTGGCAAAGGGGATTCCAGTCCTGACTGAGGTGGAATTGGCTTATTTAATCTCAGAAGCGCCAATTATCGGTATCACTGGTTCAAATGGGAAAACAACCACAACGACGATGATTGGGGAAGTTTTAACTGCTGCTGGTCAACATGGTCTCTTATCAGGGAATATTGGCTATCCTGCTAGTCAAGTGGCTCAAACTGCGACAGCCAAGGACACGCTCGTCATGGAACTTTCTTCTTTCCAACTGATGGGTGTCCAAGAATTCCATCCTGAGATTGCGGTTATTACCAACCTCATGCCCACTCATATCGACTATCATGGTTCTTTTGAGGAGTATGTGGCAGCTAAGTGGAATATCCAGAACAAGATGACAGCAGCTGATTTCCTTGTCTTGAACTTTAACCAAGACTTGGCAAAAGAATTGGCTAGCAAAACACAAGCCACTGTTGTACCATTTTCAACACAGGAAAAGGTTGATGGAGCTTATCTGGAAGATGGTCAACTCTACTTCCGTGGAGAAGTGGTCATGGCAGCGAGTGAAATTGGTGTTCCAGGTAGCCACAATGTAGAAAATGCCCTTGCGACCATTGCAGTAGCCAAGCTCCGTGGTGTAGACAACCAAACCATCAAGGAAACTCTTTCAGCCTTTGGAGGTGTCAAACACCGTCTCCAGTTTGTGGATGAGATCAAGGGGGTCAAATTCTATAACGATAGCAAGTCAACCAATATCTTGGCTACTCAAAAAGCCTTGTCAGGATTTGACAACAGTAAGGTTATCTTAATTGCAGGTGGTTTGGACCGCGGAAATGAGTTCGACGAATTGGTGCCAGATATTACTGGGCTCAAGAAGATGGTCATCCTCGGTCAGTCTGCAGAACGTGTCAAACGGGCAGCAGAGAAGGCTGGTGTGACTTATGTAGATGCGACTGATATTGCTGATGCGACCCGCAAGGCTTATGAGCTTGCGACTCAAGGAGATGTGGTTCTCCTCAGTCCTGCCAATGCTAGCTGGGATATGTATGCTAACTTCGAAGTACGTGGCGACCTCTTTATCGACACAGTAGCGGAGTTAAAGGAATAATATGAAAAAAATTGTCTTTACAGGTGGGGGAACGGTTGGACATGTCACCCTCAATCTTTTGTTAATGCCTAAGTTCATCGAAGACGGCTGGGAAGTTCACTACATTGGTGATAAACACGGAATCGAACACCAAGAAATCCTCAAGTCAGGTTTGAATGTGACCTTCCACTCCATTGCGACTGGGAAGTTGCGTCGCTATTTCTCTTGGCAAAATATGCTGGATGTCTTCAAAGTTGGTTGGGGAATTGTCCAATCGCTCTTTATCATGTTACGACTGCGTCCACAGGCTCTTTTTTCTAAGGGAGGATTTGTCTCTGTACCGCCGGTTATCGCAGCGCGAGTGTCAGGAGTGCCAGTCTTTATTCATGAATCTGACCTTTCTATGGGCTTGGCCAATAAAATTGCCTATAAATTTGCGACCAAGATGTATTCAACCTTTGAGCAGGCTGCTGGCCTCGCAAAAGTCGAGCATGTGGGGGCAGTGACCAAGGTTTCAGACCAAAACACCCTAGAACCAGATGAATTGGTGGATATCCAAACCCACTTTGATCCTAAATTGCCAACGGTATTATTTGTTGGTGGTTCTGCAGGAGCTCGTGTATTTAACCAATTGGTGACAGATCATAAGCAAGAACTGACAGAGCGCTACAATATTATCAATCTCACTGGAGATTCTAGCCTCAATGAGTTGAGTCAAAATCTCTTTCGTGTTGATTATGTGACGGATCTCTATCAACCTTTGATGGAGATGGCAGATGTGGTGGTAACGCGTGGCGGTGCCAATACGATTTTCGAACTCTTGGCCATGGCAAAACTTCATCTCATCGTACCATTGGGTCGTGAAGCAAGTCGAGGAGACCAGATTGAAAATGCAGCCTATTTTGTTAAGAAAGGTTATGCAGAAGAACTTCAAGAAAGTGACTTGACCTTGGAAAGCTTGGAGGCGAAACTCAGTCACTTGCTTAGTCACAAGGACCAATACCAAGCTAGCATGAAAGCTTCGACTGAATTGAAATCTCTTGCAGATTTTTACGATCTACTAAGAAAAGACCTAGCATAAGGAATATCAATGTCAAAGGATAAGAAAAAAGAATCAAACCAGAAGCAAGAATTGTCTGAATGGCAGAAACGAAACCAGGAATACCTGAAGAAGAAGGCTGAGGAAGAAGCTGCCCTAGCTGAAGAGAAGGAAAAGGAAAAACAAGCTCGAAAGGAAGCCAACTCGAAACTACTGGAGGAATCCAAGAAATCATCGAGTGAATCAGATGAGGAAGCCTCAAGTCCAAGCAAGGAACCATCCGAAAAAGAAGAAAAATCTCAAAAGGATGACCGGAAAGTCAAAGAGGAAAAAGAGAAGAAGAAACCAGAAAAACCAGAGAAACCAGAAAAACCTGCCAAGCCTAAAATTGCGCCTGTTCATATTTGGCGAGCTGTGAGTATCTTGGTACCCAGTGTCCTGGTCCTCCTTCTTTCAGTCTATCTATTGACGCCACTTTCGACCATCAAAAATATCGAGGTTAAGGGAAATAGTAACACGCATGCGGATGACATCAAACAGGCTTCTGGAATTCAAGATAGCGACTATACTTTAGCCCTATTGTTGGATAAGGAAAGATACGCTGAGCGAATCAAGTCCAATCATTGGATAGAATCAGCGAAGATTAACTATCAATTTCCGACTAACTTTACGATTGAGGTTAAGGAATTTGATATTGTTGGTTATTATGTGTCTGGTGAAGAACATTATCCTATTCTGTCTAGTGGTACAGTAGAGTCAACTCCTGTTGATCGCTTAAACTTGCCTGAGACTTATCTGACAGTTACCTTTAACGATGAGCAGCAGGTGAAAAAGCTGATAACGGGATTATCTACTATCAGTGAGGATATCAAGAGTCAAATCCAGAAAATCGAATTAGCACCGAGCAAGGCAACAGCAGATCTTTTAAAAATTACCATGCTGGATACAGATGAGGTTTTGGTTCCCCTATCAGAATTGAGCAAGAAATTGCCTTATTACAGCAAAATCAAGCCACAATTATCTGAACCAAGTGTAGTCGATATGGAAGCTGGAGTATACAGCTATACTATAGCGGATAAACTGATAGAAGAGGCTGAGGAAAAAGCCAAACAAGAGGCCAAGGAAGCTGAGAAGAAAAAACAGGAAGAAGAAAAGAAAAAACAAGAAGAACAGGGAAATCAAAGCCAAACGAGCCAGCAATCACAGAGTCGTTAGACTAACTTTTCCTCTTGGTTTTGAATGGTATAGAAATCCAGTTTCGAGTTTTTGCTTGACAAGTCCTACTATAAATAATAGAATAGAAAAAAACCTTTAAAGCAGTCCAGAGAGGCAGCTAAGGTTAGACGGTGAAAGGGTGGACTCTACCCATTTTTCGTGGAACCTTGCTGTTGGCAGGTTCCTTTTTTCGTGGTTTATTTTTGACCATAATCTCTTGCTCGTAAAGGTAAAAGGAGAAAGGTATGCGTGAACATCGTCCAGTTATTGCTCTTGATTTTCCTAGTTTTGAGGCAGTCAAGGAATTTTTATCTCTTTTCCCAGCAGAAGAAAGTCTTTATCTAAAAGTAGGGATGGAGCTTTATTATGCGGAAGGTCCAGAAGTTGTCCGTTATTTGAAGTCACTGGGGCATAGTGTCTTTTTGGATCTCAAGCTACATGACATTCCCAATACAGTTAAATCGGCTATGAAGGTCTTATCTCAGCTTGGTGTAGACATGACAAATGTTCATGCTGCTGGTGGTGTAGAGATGATGAAGGCTGCGCGTGAAGGTCTGGGGACACAAGCCAAATTGATCGCTGTGACCCAGCTTACATCAACGTCGGAAAGCCAGATGCAGGATTTTCAAAATATCCAAACCAGTCTGCAAGAGTCTGTGATTCACTATGCCAAGAAGACCGCTGAAGCAGGCTTGGATGGTGTCGTTTGCTCGGCCCAGGAAGTGCAACTCATCAAGCAGGCCACCAATCCAGATTTTATCTGTCTGACGCCAGGAATTCGTCCGGCAGGAGCTGCGGTTGGAGATCAAAAACGCGTCATGACGCCAGCGGATGCTTATCAAACCGGTAGTGACTATATCGTAGTAGGACGTCCCATTACCCAAGCTGAAGATCCTGTTGCAGCTTATCATGCCATCAAGGATGAATGGAACCGGAACCAAGACTGAAATGAAAGAAATAGATTATAAAAACAAAAGGAGAATACTATGACACTTGCTAAAGATATCGCTAGCCACCTCTTGAAAATCCAAGCCGTTTACCTCAAACCAGAGGAGCCTTTTACTTGGGCATCTGGCATCAAATCGCCGATTTATACGGACAACCGTGTGACGCTTGCCTATCCAGAAACTCGTACCTTGATTGAAAATGGTTTTGTGGAAGCTATTAAAGCAGAATTTCCAGAAGTAGAAGTGATTGCAGGAACTGCGACAGCAGGAATTCCACACGGAGCTATCATCGCTGACAAGATGAACTTGCCTTTTGCCTATATCCGCAGCAAACCAAAAGACCACGGAGCTGGTAATCAAATCGAAGGTCGTGTAGCTCAGGGGCAAAAGATGGTTGTTGTTGAAGACCTCATTTCAACTGGCGGTTCTGTTCTTGAAGCCGTAGCAGCTGCTAAACGCGAAGGAGCCGATGTGCTTGGAGTTGTAGCGATTTTCAGTTATCAATTGCCGAAAGCCGATAAGAATTTTGCGGATGCTGATGTGAAATTGGTGACACTTTCTAACTACAGCGAACTGATCCACCTGGCCCAAGAAGAAGGTTACATTACGCCAGAAGGACTCGACCTCCTAAAACGCTTTAAAGAAGACCAAGAAAATTGGCAAAACGTCTAAAATATAGAAAATCAGGTAGTCACTAGGATTACCTGATTTTTTATTTTTGGAAAGTATTAGTCGACTTTTCCACCTTCAACAACTAGATCATCTGCATTAGCAGCATCACCGTAGGTTGGGTGAAGTGTTTTTTCATAAGCCTTGTGGAAGAAGTTTTCTTTACCAAGTTTTTCAATTTCTTGGTTGATGTAGTCAAGAAGTTCTTGATTCCCCTTTTGAACTGCTGGTGCGATGGTATCTGGGTCACCGAGGGAAGTAATTCCTACTTCAAATCCTTTATTTTCGAGAGCCCACGCTAGGACTTCCGTATTGTCAGTAGAGAAGGCATCACCACGTCCGTCAAGAAGGGCTTGGTAGGCGTCGCTATATTGGTCGTATTTTTGGAGTTTTACTTCTGGGTGATTTTTCTCAAAATAAGTTTCAGCAGTCGTTCCTTTCGTAACAATCAAGGTTTTGCCTTCTAATTCTTTGACGTCTTTGATGACTTTATCTTTTGGTGACACAACACCGAGGGAAACTTTCATGTAAGGAAGGGCAAAGTCAACTTGTTTCTTACGTTCGTCAGTAACTGTGAAGTTGGCAAGGGTGATATCCACCTTGTTTGAAATCAAGTATTCCGCACGGTTGGCAGCATCAACAGAGACGTATTTAACCTTTACACCAAGGTTTTGAGCTAATTGGTTACCCAATTCGATATCGTAGCCTTGGTAAGAACCGTCGTTGTCAACATAACCAAACGGTTTTTTGTCTCCAAATACCGCGATTCGAAGCTCACCGCTTTTTTTGATTTCGTCGATAGTGCGGGCCTTGGCGGTTGTTTTTCCTGATGAAGCATCAGAGCTTCCACCTGAGCTACAAGCTGTGACAAAGATAAGCGCAAATGCTAGAGCAAAAACAGTTAGAATTGGTTTGAGTAGTTTCATAAAAATCTCCTTTATAGATATGAGCCGAACTGGCTAAAGTCAAAGACGTTTAAAAATTCCTGTGCTCGTTTGGTTTGTGGATTGGTGAAGAATTTCTGAGCCGTTCCTTCTTCAGCGATTTTCCCTTGGTCGAGAAAGATTATCCGATCTGCAATAGCTTGGGCAAACTGCATTTCGTGGGTTACCAGAATCATGGTGCGCCCTTCTTGAGCCAAGTCATTGATAAGTTCCAGAACTTCACGCACCATTTCTGGATCCAGTGAAGCCGTCACTTCGTCAAATAGGATAATTTCTGGATGCATGAGAAGGGCACGGACAATCGCCACTCGTTGTTTCTGTCCACCAGATAATTGGCGAGCAAAACTGTCTTTTTTATCAAGCAAACCCACACGTTCCAATAGTCGCAAAGCTCCCTCCGTGACTTCTTTCTTGTCTCGTCTCTGAGCTTTGATAGGGCCTAGGATGAGGTTTTGAAGGACATCTAGGTGAGGAAAGAGTTCATAACTTTGAAAGACCATGCCAATCTTTTGACGAACTAGGTGAAAGTTTTTCTGATTGCCAATAATGGACTGGCCATCCAGAAGAATATCTCCACCTTGAATGGTTTCTAGACCATTGAGGCAACGAAGGAGAGTGCTTTTTCCGCAACCAGATGGCCCTAGAATGACGACGACTTCTCCCTTTTTGATATCCAGAGAAAGGCCTTGGAGGATGGGATTGTCTCCGAAGGATTTTTTTAGGTCCTTGATTTCTAAAATAGTTTCAGACATTTAGTTCCTCCAATGTTTTTCTAAGTGAGTGGATAGTTTGGAAATAGGAAAACAGACTGCGAAATACAGGACCAGAATGGTTCCATAAATCCAAAAGGAAGCTGTTGGGATGGTCAAGCGATTGCTATCGATGATTTGTTGCCCAACCTTGGTAACTTCCACAACTCCAATCAAGACAACTAAGGAAGTCGTTTTGATCATCCGAGTGACAAGGTTGATGGCTTGTGGTAGTAGTCTTCTCAAGACCTGTGGAATGATAATGTGATAGTAAAGTTGCAAGTTGGTCAAGCCCAGAGCCTGTCCGCTTTCAAACTGATGTTTAGGGAGGGAAGTGATGGCTCCACGTACCAAGTCCCCCATTTCAGCTGTTCCCCAGAGGGTAAAAACAATAATAGCCGAAGTCTCGCCTGAGATGTTGATATTAAAGTTTCGAGCTAAGCCGAAATAAACGATGAAAAGTAGTACCAGCTGGGGCATGATACGGATAAATTCCAGATAAAAGCGTGTTAAAAAACGAATAACTCTAGAATGGGAGGTCATGATGATTCCCATGACTGTTCCGAAAATCATTGATAGAAGGACAGAGAGAATGGAAATTCCAATCGTGACACCCAATCCTTGTAAGATTCGCAGGAGATTATTTCCCTGAAAGAGTACTTGCATTCCCGAATCCTGCATGGCGGAGCCTCCTTTCTATCCAGCTAAAGACTAGAGAGATGGGTAGAAGCATGATCAGGTAAGCAACTACCAACATGGCCAGTGCAATGTCTGTCTCATAATAGAGTCCAATCAAGTCCTTGGCGACGTACATGAGATCGGCTAAGGCTACCGCAGAGAAAACGGAGGTTTCTTTGATGAGGAAAATGACATTGGCACTAAAGGACGGTAGGGCTACCGCAGTCGCTTGCGGAAGAACCACATAGCGAAAGACCTGTAAAGGCGTTAGACCGATGGCTAGACCAATCTCGTGCTGGGTTTGACTAACTGCTTCCAGTCCGCTTCTGAAAGATTCAGCCATGTAGGAGCCACCTAAAAAGATGAGTCCGACTGTTGCACAGACTTCTGAAGAAAGAACAATTCCTATTCGGGGAAGCCCGAAATAGAGGAAGAAGAGCTGAATCAAAAGGGGCGTGTTTCGTGACAATTCGATGTAGGCTGTTGCTAACTGTGAAAAGATAGGAACGCGATAATGCCGAATGACACTAACGATTAGACCAACAAGAAAAGAACCCAAAATTCCCCAGACTGCGATATGTAAGGTCAGAAAGAATGCCTTTTGATAGAGTGGTAAATATTGTTCAACAATGGACCAATCCAAAATAGAACCTCCCATCTAGGAATAATATAGCTATTGTAGCACTAAAGGGCATGTTTGGATAATATGAATTTTTTATCAC
>CAJZDE010000023.1:0-11352 GCA_915063165.1 uncultured Streptococcus sp. | reverse complement strand
ACTGGTATATAGTTCCAATATTTTATAATATGTTAAAAAAGGAAAAGTATTTACGAATGGAATAGTAAAGAGGGTTTTGGACAGGAGTTTGGTCATGATTGAAAAGATGGCATTGGGAGAATTTTACAAGGAATTGCGATTGACTAGAAAACTCAAGCAGTCAGATGTAGCTTGTGATGGACTGACAGCATCTCAGCTATCCAAGTTTGAGTTAGGGCAGTTTTCGTGTTATACTATCCTTATTTCATAGTATAGGAGAAAATAAAATGAAAAAGATAATCTCACGCTACTACTTGTTTATAGCTGTTCTACTTGTCATTGCTGACCAGTTCTTGATTCGTTTGCTTTTACATAGCGACCTTGCTGCGGGTCTATCTGACTTTACCTATTATTTGTCGGATATGCTGTTGAATTTTCTTGTGGTTCTGCTTGCTTTTATTGTTATGGTTTGGTCAGGTAAATGGCAGAAAATTAACAGTCGAAAATTTAGAGGTTCTTATCTTTTCTATTCCTTTTTAGCTCTTCTTGCTTTTGTTGTTTGGAATTTCGTAACATTTTATCTTTTCCCACCTACCAAAAATGAAATTGCTTATCAACTGGATGTTCCTACTTTTACAGGAGCAACGGCATTTTTGATGTATTTTTTCTATCCTGTAATTGCAGGTCCTATTTTTGAAGAGATGATTTATCGTGGATTGGTGATGACTGCTCTGGAAAAAGGAAAGAAATGGGGACTGGATGTGCTTGGTTCGGCAGCTTTGTTTGGAATATTGCACATTAGTAATCACGGTTGGGTCTTGACTGACTTTTTCGTATATATGGGCGGCGGTCTCATATTTGCAGTCTTATTTAGAGCAACAAATTCAATTTATTGGCCTATTGGACTGCATATAGTCTACAATGGTATTGGTCAAATTTTACCGTTGCTGTAATTTTAGGTGCTCAGCAATATCGGTCTATTCTTGGGGAAAAGTTCCCGTTTGAACTCAAAAAGGAGTTGCGATGAAAGTATTTATTCAAAATAGAGATTTTAGGCAATTAACCATCAACCAGTGGATTTCAACGGTTGGGGATACGATTTTTTATCTGGCCTTTTTGAATTATGTGGCAGATGCTTCGTTTGCCCCCTTGGCGATTTTACTCATTACGATTTCAGAGACTGTGCCTCAAGTTCTGCAAATCTTTATGGGAGTTTTGGCTGACTTTCAACACCATCGTGTTCTAAAGTATACGGTTATTAGTTTTGTCAAATTTATACTGTATGCTATAGTAGCACTTTCGCTTTCAGGGGAGTCCTTTTCCTTATGGCTCGTATTCTTTATTTGTTTGATGAATCTCTTGTCGGATACATTGAGTTACTTTTCAGGAGCCATGCTAACTCCTATTTTTATAAGAATCATTGGGAAAGAACATCTGACAGAAGCCATTGGTTTTAAACAATCAACAGTTAGTTTAGTTCGGACAATCAGTAATATTCTAGGAGGGGTTTTACTAGGAATTCTTTCCATTCAGTTCATTTCCTTGCTAAACGCTCTGACGTTTCTGATAGCATTTGTAGGTATTCTTCTCATAAAAAATGATCTTTTGAAAGTTGAAAAAACAATTAGCTATCAAGAAGGTCTTTCTATAAAATCGTTTTGCCAGCATTTGTTCCAATCGTCGAAATTGATCTGGAATATGGATAGAGTGATCTTCATTTTATTTATCGTCTCTATCAGCCAAGCTGTGATCAATGTCACTGTTCCTATTTCGACTCTCTTTTTAAGAAACCAACCGTTTTTGAATTTACAAACTGGTCAATCTCTTGCCTTGTTATCAACACTAGAATTGTTAGCACTTATTATCGGAAGTCTTGTGAGTGGCTATCTGAAAAATACGATTTCTATAAAAACAGCTCTATACGCTTCGGTCGTCATCCAGTTACTCCTTCTAGTAGGATTTGCCACAGTTCATTTTGGCTTGATTCTGCTTTTCAGCTCCTTGGATGCCTTCGTCGCAGGGTTACTCTCTCCTAGATTGCAAGAACTTGTCTTTAAACAAATACCTGAGGAGTCAATGGGAGCGGTTCAATCCTCTATCGGTGCTATTACGGTTGTTTTACCAAGTCTATTCACAATTGTCTTCGTAACGATTGCTACAAGTTTTGGGACCCTAGCGGTCAGCTTTATTCTATTGCTATTACTCCTAACCGCATTTGTCATGCTCTTGAATATTCGTGAGAGCATTTAGTAGGGAACTTTGATTTAACTTTTGTTCATATGATAAGGCTGGCGCTCCAGTCTTTTTCTTATCTCCAATATCTAATAATAGTTCTTGCTCAATTCCTTGTTACCTTAAATGAAAAGTCATTTTAGAATCTAATCACGAAATCCGACCCTATTAAAGTTTGTCAATCCTAGAGTTTTTTTGTATAGTAGAAATATGAAAATTACAAAAATAATCAGTAGTCTGCTTGCTCTTGGAGTGCTAATCTTATTTATAAAATCTTACCAAAATTTTAAAAATTTGGAATTTCCTAGTACGCAGTTAGTCATGTTTAAATCGCTTTCGTTTTATATGTCTGTAGAATCTTTTGAAAATACATTTGTCGTAGCTGACAAAGTCGTGGAAGAGGAGGAAATGGCCTATCGTGATACTTGGCGTGCAGAAGACCCGTATTTCTATAAAACAGGTCGCCTTTTCTACTATTACGAACATATGAGATGGGAAGGCTATACTATCCGCGCAGATTTTACGTTTTCAAAATGGCATACCTTGGAAGAAGCGAGGGCTTCTTTTCCTGTTGCTTCAAAAATGGAACAGAAAGAACTACTTGGCAAACTATCGCAGGCTATAAAAACAGAAATTGAATCTTTACCAGACTATCAGTCTATGACAGTTGAAATGGTAGGACTAGATCAAGATTCTTATCAATATAAAGTCAAATTACAAGGGCAAACGGAGGATCTCTGGGTCGAGGTTTATTCGACAGAACTTGGATATCATGAAAAGCCTGAAGATAAGGAGTATGGGGTTGGGATTAGTCAATATCGGAGGCATGCATCGTAATCCTTTCCTTCTATACCATAGAATAAAGAGTCAGTTAATTGTTGACTTTTTTATCTTGGACAAATGCCCGAGTTTTTTTGTATAGTAGAAATATGAGATTTACAAAAATAATCAGTAGTTTGCTTGCTCTTGGAGCTTTACTCATGCTTTTATCAGCTTGCCAGAATATCAAAAAGACACAACTAGTCTTGTTTGAATCTCTTTCATTCGGCATGTCTCCTAAATCTTTTGAAGAAGTATTGGGAAAGGCTAGCGAGGTAGAGGAAGAAAAGGAAACAGCTTATCGCGACACTTGGCGTGCAGAAGACCCATATTTCTATAAAACAGGTCGCCTTTTCTATCACTATGAGCAGATTACTTTGAAAGGCTATACTGGTCGAGCAACCTTTACATTTTCAAAATCGCATCACTTGGAAACAGTAGCGGCTTATTTTCCCGTTGCCTCCAAAGCTGAGCAGGAAGCATTGCTCAATAACTTATCCCAGACTGTAAAAAAAGAACTGGAAGAACTCCCAGATTACCAGTCCATGACAACTGATACAGTAGGTCTCTATGATGACGGTTATCGCTACAAGGTCAAGTTAAAGGGACAACAGTGGGAACTCTGGGTTGATGTCTATCCGACAGAAAATAAATATGCTACAGACACAGAAACCGATAAGTATACACTTCGAGTGGATCAATTTCTCATGTATCCATGATGCTTCCTCTTCAGCACTTTTTGCTGGCAATAGGTTTCGAATCCGAAACTTTTTTCTCTTATTTGAATATGTTATAATAGTCCGTGCTGTGGCTGTGATGATGAACAGCCTAAATTGGAGAAAATATGAGGAGAAGGATGAAAGAAAAAGGATTTTGTGAAGGTGTACAGGCGGCTATGCCGACTGCCCTTGGCTATGTCAGCATTGGCCTGGCTTGTGGGATTATCGGTGCGCCCTATGTGACACCTGTTGAGATGGGCTTGATGAGCCTCTTTGTTTATGCTGGGAGCGCCCAGTTTGCCATGTTGGCATTGATTGCGGTACAAGCGCCTGTGGCAGCTATTGCTATGACGGTCTTTTTGATCAACTTGCGCCTCTTTTTGCTGAGCTTGCATGCATCGACCTATTTCCGTCATACTAGTCTCTGGCAAAATATCGGCATGTCCAGTCTCCTGACAGATGAGACCTATGGGGTTTTGATGGGAGAATTAGCCCATACAGACAAGGTCCATCCTATGTGGATGCATGGGAACAATCTCAATAGTTATGTAGCCTGGTTTATTGGGACAGTTGCGGGGACAGCTTTAGGTGGACTTCTTCCAAATCCTGAGGTCTTTGGATTAGACTTTGCCCTTGTTGGGATGTTTATTGGGATTTTTACCTCGCAATTTCAGATTATGCAAAGACGGGTTCCTGTACGGAATCTGCTGATGATCCTAGCCGTTGTTGCGGTGTCCTTCTTTTTGTTCTTGACAGTGGTGTCTCAGTCGCTAGCTGTTCTGTTTGCGACCTTGCTAGGTTGTACCATGGGGGTGGTCTTAGATGGTCAGTAAATATCTTTTGTTAGCTGTTATCTTTTCAGGCCTAGTGACTTGGATACCTCGTATGATTCCCTTCATCTTGGTTAAGTACAAGGGGTTGCCAGCTATCGTTGAGCGTTTTTTGAAGTTCTTGCCTGTTTCCATTATCTTTGCCTTGATCCTTTCAAGCGTAGTGACTGGCAAGGTTGGCAGCCTTCCTCAGATCAAATGGCTGGACTTTTTAGCAGTCTTTCCAACGGCTTGGGTAGCCTTTCGCTACCGCAATCTAGTGGGTACGGTTCTTTTTGGAGTAGTCTTGATTGCAGTCTTACGTCTGGTCTTTTAGTCAGCCATAAAAAAAACCTATCACCGAGATAGATATCATATAATGGCGAAAAAAAATATTTTCTGTTAAGATAGTAAAGTATTCTATTTTGGAGGAAATGACATGAAAAAAATCGTCAAATATTCATCTCTTGCAGCTCTAGGACTTGTTGCCGCAGGTGTACTAGCAGCTTGCTCAGGTGGAGATAAGAAAGATACTGCAACTAGCGAAGCAGCATCTGGTAAGAAAGAAATTATCGTTGCAACCAATGCTTCACCAAAACCATTCAACTACGAAGAAAATGGCGAGTTGACTGGTTATGAGATTGAAGTAGTCCGTGCTATCTTTAAAGACTCTGACAAATACGATGTCAAGTTTGAAAAGACAGAGTGGTCAGGTGTCTTTGCAGGCCTTGATAGCGATCGCTACCAAATGGCTGTGAATAATATCAGCTATACCAAAGAACGTGCTGAAAAGTACCTTTATGCAGCACCAACTGCTAAAAACCCTAACGTTCTCGTTGTGAAGAAAGATGACGACAGCATCAAGTCACTTGATGATATCGGAGGCAAGTCTACTGAGGTTGTTCAAGGGACAACATCAGCTAAACAGCTAGAAGATTATAACAAACAACACGCAGACAATCCAACGGTTCTTAACTACACCAAGGCTGATTTCCAACAAATCATGTCACGTTTGAGCGATGGTCAGTTTGACTACAAGATCTTTGATAAAATCGGTGTTGAAACAGTTATCAAGAACCAAGGTTTGGACAACTTGAAAGTCATCGAACTTCCAAGCGACCAACAACCTTATGTTTACCCACTTCTTGCTAAAGGTCAAGATGAGTTGAAATCATTTGTGGACAAACGCATCCAAGAACTCTACAAAGACGGAACTCTTGAAAAATTGTCTAAACAGTTCTTCGGAGACACTTATCTCCCAGCAGAAGCTGATATTAAATAGTCGTATGAAATCATCCAGTCTGAGAAAGGCGGATGATTTCTCAATTTTTAGGTATATAGTTTCAAACTATATGTCTGCCTATCTAATAACAATTTGCTAAATCAAATAAAGTATGAGATACTATTACGGTATTATTTTTAAAGGAGATAGAATCATGAAAATTAAAAAATGGCTCGGTGTAGCAGCTCTTGCTACAGTCGCAGGTTTGACTCTTGCAGCTTGCGGAAATTCAGAAAAGAAAGCAGACAACGAAACAGTTGTCAAAATTGCAACAGTTAACCGTAGCGGTTCTGAAGAAGCACGTTGGGATAAAATCCAAGAATTGGTTGAAAAAGATGGAATTAAATTGGAATTCACAGAGTTCACAGACTATTCACAACCAAACAAGGCAACTGCTGATGGCGAAGTAGACTTGAACGCTTTCCAACACTACAACTTCTTGAACAACTGGAACAAAGAAAACGGGAAAGACCTTGTAGCGATTGCAGATACCTACATCTCACCAATCCGCCTTTACTCAGGTAAAAATGGGGAAGAAAACAAGTATACCAAAGTGGAAGAAATCCCAGATAAGGGTGAAATCGCCGTACCAAACGATGCAACAAACGAAAGCCGTGCACTTTACTTGCTTCAATCAGCTGGTTTGATCAAATTGGATGTTTCTGGAACTGCACTTGCAACAGTTGCTAACATCACAGAAAATCCAAAGAACTTGAAGATTACTGAATTGGACGCTAGCCAAACAGCTCGTTCATTGTCATCAGTTGATGCTGCCGTTGTAAACAATACCTTCGTTACAGAAGCAAAATTGGACTACAAGAAAGCACTCTTCAAAGAACAAGCTGATGAAAACTCAAAACAATGGTACAATATCATTGTTGCGAAAAAAGATTGGGAATCATCACCTAAGGCTGATGCCATCAAGAAAATTATCGCAGCTTACCACACTGATGAAGTGAAAAAAGTTATCGAAGAAACATCAGACGGTTTGGACCAACCAGTTTGGTAATAAGACACAGGGAGGTGGGAGAGAGTTTCCACCTCTTGCTTTTGTATAGAGAGTTGATTTTAAAGAGGCACTTGTGGTCGTTCTGAAGACACAAGTAGGTAGTAGAAAGAGAGAGAAAATGGTTTTTCCTAGCGAACAAGAGCAGATTGAAAAATTTGAAAAGGATCATGTTGCCCAACATTATTTTGAAGTCTTGCGCACCTTAATTTCCAAGAAATCAGTCTTTGCCCAGCAGGTTGGACTCAAGGAAGTCGCAAACTATCTGGGTGAGATTTTCAAGCGTGTGGGGGCTGAAGTGGAGATTGATGAGAGCTACACGGCTCCCTTTGTCATGGCGCATTTCAAGAGTTCACGTCCGGATGCCAAGACCTTGATCTTCTATAATCACTATGACACCGTGCCAGCGGATGGCGACCAAGTATGGACAGAGGATCCTTTTACCCTTTCTGTGCGCAATGGTTTTATGTATGGACGTGGTGTTGACGACGACAAAGGCCACATCACAGCTCGTTTGAGTGCTTTGAGAAAGTATATGCAGCACCACGATGACCTCCCTGTCAATATCAGCTTTATCATGGAAGGGGCAGAGGAATCTGCTTCCATGGATCTAGATAAGTATTTAGAGAAACACGCGGACAAACTCCGTGGGGCAGATTTGTTAGTTTGGGAACAAGGGACCAAAAATGCCTTGGAGCAGTTAGAAATTTCTGGTGGAAACAAGGGAATTGTGACCTTTGATGCCAAGGTAAAAAGTGCTGATGTGGATATCCACTCGAGTTATGGTGGTGTTGTGGAGTCGGCGTCGTGGTACCTTATCCAGGCCTTAAGTAGCCTGCGAGCTGCTGATGGACGTATCTTGGTAGAAGGCTTGTATGAGGATGTTCAAGAGCCAAATGAACGAGAACTAGCCTTGGTAGATGCCTACGCCCAACGCAATCCTGAGGAAATCAGTCGCATTTATGGTTTGGAATTGCCTCTCTTACAAGAGGATCGTGCAGCCTTTCTAAAACGTTTCTTTTTCGAGCCAGCCCTTAATATCGAAGGGATTCAGTCAGGTTATCAAGGGCAAGGGGTTAAAACGATTTTGCCAGCAGAAGCCAGTGCCAAGTTAGAAGTTCGTTTGGTTTCTGGCCTAGAACCGCATGATGTTCTGGAAAAAATTCGGAAACAGCTAGACAAAAATGGCTTTGATAAGGTAGAATTATACTATACCTTGGGAGAGATGAGCTATCGAAGCGATATGAGCGCACCAGCCATTCTCAATGTGATCGAGTTGGCCAAGAAATTCTATCCACAGGGCGTTTCAGTCTTGCCGACCACAGCGGGGACAGGGCCTATGCATACGGTCTTTGATGCCCTAGAGGTACCAATGGTGGCCTTCGGTCTAGGAAATGCCAATAGCCGAGACCATGGTGGAGATGAAAACGTGCGAATCGCCGATTACTACACCCATATTGAATTAGTAGAGGAGCTGATTAGAAGCTATGAGTAGAGATATTATCAAGTTAGATCAGATTGATGTGACCTTTCACCAAAAGAAGAGAACCATCACAGCGGTCAAGGATGTGACCATTCACATCCAAGAAGGGGATATCTACGGAATCGTTGGATATTCTGGAGCAGGGAAATCAACCCTTGTACGGGTGATTAACCTCTTGCAAAAACCATCTGCAGGGAAAATTACCATTGACGACGATGTGATTTTTGATGGTAAGGTCACTTTGACGGCGGAGCAGTTACGTCGGAAACGTCAAGATATCGGGATGATTTTCCAACACTTTAATCTTATGAGCCAGAAAACGGCCGAGGAGAATGTGGCCTTTGCCCTCAAACACTCTGGACTCAGCAAGGAAGAAAAGAAAGCTAAAGTAGCTAAGTTGTTGGACTTGGTTGGCTTGGCGGATCGTGCTGAAAACTACCCTTCTCAACTATCTGGAGGGCAAAAACAGCGTGTGGCTATTGCGCGTGCCTTGGCAAATGATCCGAAAATTTTGATTTCAGATGAGTCAACGTCTGCCCTTGACCCTAAGACAACCAAGCAGATTTTGGCCTTGTTGCAAGATTTAAACCAAAAATTAGGCTTGACGGTTGTTTTGATTACGCATGAGATGCAGATTGTCAAAAACATTGCTAACCGTGTGGCAGTTATGCAGGATGGTCGTTTGATTGAAGAGGGTAGTGTCCTTGAAATCTTCTCAGACCCTAAACAACCTTTGACCCAAGACTTCATCTCTACTGCAACAGGTATTGACGAAGCCATGGTTAAGATTGAGAAGCAAGAAATCGTAGAGCACCTATCTGAGAACAGTATCTTAGTGCAGCTCAAGTATGCAGGGGCTTCGACAGACGAACCACTTTTGAATGAATTGTACAAACATTACCAAGTAACGGCCAATATCCTCTATGGGAATATTGAAATCCTCGATGGCACTCCAGTCGGAGAATTGGTTGTGGTGCTGTCTGGTGAAAAAGAAGCATTAGCAGGCGCCCAAGAGGCTATCCGTCAAGCGGGTGTGCAGTTAAAAGTATTGAAGGGAGGACAGTAAAATGACAGACTTGATTCAAACTTACTTACCAAATGTCTATAAGATGGGCTGGTCTGGTCAAGCAGGCTGGGGAACAGCCATTTACCTTACTCTTTATATGACAGTTCTTTCCTTCATCATCGGAGGGTTCTTGGGGCTAGTGGCAGGTCTCTTCCTCGTCTTGACAGCGCCAGGCGGTGTCTTGGAAAATAAGGTTATCTTCTGGATTTTAGACAAGATCACCTCTATTTTCCGTGCGGTTCCTTTCATCATCCTCTTGGCAATAATGTCGCCACTTTCTCACTTGATTGTGAAGACGAGTATCGGTCCAAATGCAGCCCTTGTCCCCCTTTCTTTTGCGGTCTTTGCCTTCTTTGCCCGTCAGGTGCAGGTTGTCTTGGCTGAGTTAGATGGTGGTGTCATTGAGGCTGCTCAAGCAAGCGGAGCGACCTTCTGGGATATCGTGGGTGTTTACCTATCAGAAGGTCTTCCAGATTTGATTCGTGTGACGACAGTGACCTTGATTTCCCTTGTTGGGGAAACAGCTATGGCGGGAGCAGTTGGTGCTGGTGGTATCGGTAATGTGGCCATTGCCTATGGATTCAACCGTTACAATCACGATGTGACCATCTTGGCGACCATTATTATCATCTTGATTATCTTTACAATCCAGTTCTTGGGAGATTTCTTGACCAAGAAATTAAGTCATAAATAATGGAAGGAGTTCAACGGGACTCCTTTTTGTTTTCTCACCGAACTGCAAGAAGGATAAAGCTTCTTTTTAGAAATATGCTATAATAAACAAAGGTCCCCAATTAGCAAATCAGAAAGTTTGCTGTAGAAGAGATGATAATGTAAAGGAGTTTGTCTGGTATGAATTATTTCGAGGGGAATGAGTTTTTCCTTCTCTTGTTTGTAGTTTTACTGATTGGTTTTGTAGTAAACTTTTTTGAAAAACGTAAGGACTACTATATTTTGGCGCTCTCCCTCTTATTTGCAGGAGCTATCTATGGTAAGAGTCGAGCGATGATTGTCTATTTGCTCGCCTTTATCGTTTACCAGTATTTTCTGGTTTTTCTAGCACAGCGGATAGAGGCAAAGTGGCTGAAACCACTGGTTTTCCTTTCCATTCTTCCTTTGGTGATCAATAAAGTCTTTGCTCTGACTTCTCTGCATTTGTTGGCCTTTATTGGAATTTCTTACATGTCCTTTAAGACCATTCAGATTATGCTAGAGATATCGGATGGCTTAATCAAAGAAAAAATCAGTGCAAAAGATTATCTACAGTTTTTGCTCTTTTTCCCAACAGTTAGTGCTGGTCCAATTGATCGGAGTAGGAGATTTTTAAAAGAGATGAACGAGGTCATGCCCCGAAAAGAGTATCTAGAGTTAGCAGGGGACGGTGTGTATCGTATCGTTCTAGGCCTCCTTTACAAGATTGTTTTATCAACCTATGTTTACCAGATGTTACTCGCTCTAAATAATACTGGCACAGTCGTTTACTCAATCAAGTATATGTACCTCTATACCTTGTATCTGTTCTTTGACTTTGCAGGCTATAGTCTAATGGCCGTTGGAAGTAGTAACATTCTAGGTATTCAGACACCGATGAACTTTAACAAACCTTTCTTGAGTGTCGATATCAAAGATTTCTGGACTAGATGGCATATCACCTTGTCGACCTGGTTGAGAGATTTTGTATTTTCAAGAGTATTGATGCAGGTTATCAGGAAAAAATGGTTTAAAAATAGACTACACAATGCAACCTATGCCTATATGGTCAATATGTTGGTCATGGGTTTTTGGCATGGTCTTAGTGTAAGCTATATTGTTTATGGTTTTTACCATGGTGTCTTGATGGCTGGATTTGAAGTGTATCAAAAGAAAAGCAATTTTTATAAAAAAAATAAAAACAAGAACTGGTATAAGCTACTAAGTTGGTTTGTGACCATGAATTTGGTTATGGTTGGTTTCTTTA
>CAJZDE010000022.1:0-12100 GCA_915063165.1 uncultured Streptococcus sp. | reverse complement strand
AAATAGTGTTTTTTTCTTATAATAAATTGTAAGATATAATTGCGGGTGAAATTCCTGCCATGTATATGAGAAAGGACGAGCTCCTAGTAGCTCAGACGAATTTTATTATGACTTCAGTTGTTGTTGTAGGTACCCAGTGGGGTGATGAAGGTAAAGGGAAAATTACAGATTTTCTTTCAGCTAATGCAGAAGTGATTGCTCGTTATCAAGGTGGTGATAATGCTGGTCACACAATTGTGATTGATGGCAAAAAATTTAAGTTGCACTTGATTCCGTCAGGTATTTTCTTCCCTGAAAAGATCTCTGTCATCGGGAATGGGATGGTTGTAAATCCTAAATCTCTAATAAAAGAGTTGACTTATCTTCATGAAGAAGGTGTGACAACAGATAATTTGCGCATTTCGGACCGTGCGCATGTCATTTTGCCATATCATATTGAATTAGACCGTCTACAAGAAGAAGCTAAGGGCGACAATAAAATCGGGACTACTATCAAGGGTATTGGTCCAGCCTATATGGATAAAGCTGCTCGTGTTGGAATTCGTATTGCAGATCTTTTGGATAAGGATATTTTCCGTGAACGCTTGGAACGCAATCTTGCGGAAAAGAATCGTCTGTTTGAAAAATTGTATGACAGTACTCCTATTTCAATTGATGATATTTTTGAAGAGTACTATGAGTATGGCCAACAAATCAAGCAGTATGTGACAGATACGTCCGTAATCTTGAATGATGCGCTTGACAATGGCAAACGTGTACTGTTTGAAGGTGCGCAAGGTGTTATGTTAGATATTGACCAAGGTACTTATCCATTTGTTACTTCGTCAAACCCTGTCGCTGGTGGTGTGACAATCGGTTCTGGTGTTGGTCCAAGTAAGATTGACAAGGTTGTCGGTGTATGTAAGGCTTATACAAGTCGTGTAGGGGACGGACCTTTCCCAACTGAATTGTTCGATGAAGTGGGAGATCGCATCCGTGAAGTAGGTCATGAATACGGTACAACAACTGGCCGTCCACGTCGTGTAGGTTGGTTTGACTCAGTTGTGATGCGTCACAGCCGCCGTGTATCTGGGATTACCAATCTTTCATTGAACTCTATCGATGTTTTGAGTGGTTTGGATACTGTGAAAATCTGTGTCGCCTATGATCTTGATGGTCAACGTATTGATTACTATCCTGCTAGTCTTGAGCAGTTGAAACGTTGCAAACCTATCTACGAAGAGTTACCAGGCTGGTCAGAAGATATCACTGGAGTCCGTAATTTGGAAGATCTTCCTGAGAATGCGCGTAACTATGTTCGTCGTGTGAGCGAGTTGGTTGGGGTTCGTATTTCTACTTTCTCAGTAGGTCCTGGTCGTGAACAAACTAATATTTTAGAAAGTGTTTGGTCATAGGAGATTTTTAAGATTAGTTTAAGACAGGTTGGGTATACTATAGACAGTTACAAGAAGACCTCCTAACTTGTTGTAACAAATATCCTAAACTTTTCTTTTTCATAATAATCTCCCTATTAAGTCACCGCATTCGGTGGCTTTTTTTGTCTTGAGAATCATGATATAATAATAAAATCGACAAGTAGAAAAAGAGAAGAACGATGAATTATACAGTTGAAGAAAAAGAAGCCTTTATGAGAGTGGCTTTGAGAGAGGCTGAGATTGCCTTAGAACACGATGAAATTCCAATTGGTTGTGTGATTGTCAAGGATGGAGAAATCATTGGTAGGGGGCATAATGCGCGTGAGGAATTACAGAGAGCAGTTATGCATGCGGAAATTATGGCAATAGAGAATGCGAACTTGAGTGAGGAGAGCTGGCGCTTGCTGGATTGCACTCTTTTTGTGACCATAGAGCCCTGTGTGATGTGTAGCGGGGCGATTGGGCTTGCCCGTATTCCAAACGTAGTTTACGGGGCTAAAAACCAGAAATTTGGTGCAGCTGGAAGTTTGTACGATATTTTGACAGATGAGCGTCTCAATCATCGTGTAGAGGTAGAAACGGGAATTTTGGAAGATGACTGTGCAGCGATTATGCAGGACTTTTTTAGAAATAGACGGAAAAAATAATTTCTCTTTAAAAACCGAGGGGAATGTGGTATAATAAATAGTGGAGCAACAGTTCTGCGTGAAGCGGGTCAGGGGAGGAATCCAGCAGCCCTAAGCGAGTGTGAATTGTGTGCTCTTTTTTCGTGCTTTTTTCGAATAAATAAGATAAAATAGCCTAGAATGAATGATAATAGAAAAGAGAAAAATATGAAAATTCGTGGTTTTGAATTGGTTTCGAGTTTTACAGATGAAAATTTGTTGCCTAAGCGTGAGACAGCTCATGCGGCTGGCTATGACTTAAAGGTTGCGGAACGTACGGTGATCGCGCCAGGAGAGATTGTTCTCGTCCCAACAGGGGTCAAGGCCTATATGCAACCAACTGAGGTCCTCTATCTTTATGACCGTTCTTCAAACCCTTGTAAGAAGGGTCTAGTCTTGATTAACTCTGTTGGCGTTATTGATGGGGATTATTATGGCAATCCCGGGAATGAGGGACATATCTTTGCTCAGATGAAAAATATTACTGACCAGGAAGTGGTTCTCGAAGTTGGGGAACGTGTGGTTCAGGCTGTCTTTGCGCCTTTCTTAATTGCAGACGGAGACGAGGCGGACGGTGTTCGGACAGGTGGATTTGGATCAACAGGGCACTAAGATGAAAATTATTTTTATCCGTCATGGAGAGCCAGATTATCGTGAGTTAGAGGAGCGTTCTTATACGGGATTTGGGATAGACTTGGCCCCTTTATCGGTGAAAGGAAGGCGACAAGCTCAGGAACTTTGCCAAAATCCTTTGCTTGGCTCAGCTGATATACTGGTGTCTTCTGCAGTGACGCGAGCATTAGAAACGGCTTCTTATCTTACTTGTGCTACGGGCCTTCCTTTAAGAGTAGAGCCTTTATTGCATGAATGGCAGGTTTACGAAAGTGGCATAGAGAATTTTGAAAAAGCACGTACTCTGTTTTTAGAAAACAAGGGGGAGTTGCTTCCTAATAGTCCTATTCAGTATGAGACAGCTGAAGAGATGAAGGCGCGTTTTTTGGAAACTATGATAAAGTACCGAGACTACCAGACAGTGCTAGTTGTCGCTCATCGAATGCTCATGCGCCAGTTTGTGCCAAATGAGAAGATTGATTTTTGCCAAGTAATTGAGTGTGAGGTAGAAATTTAGAAGGAGGTTTATCATCGCAAAGAAAAAAGCGACATTTGTGTGTCAAAATTGTGACTATAATTCACCTAAGTATCTAGGACGCTGTCCAAACTGTGGAGCTTGGTCTTCTTTTGTAGAAGAGATCGAGGTTGTCGAGGTCAAAAATGCGCGTGTGTCTTTGACAGGTGAAAAAACCAAGCCTATGAAACTGGCTGAAGTAACGTCTACCAATGTCAATAGAACCAAGACCGAGATGGAGGAATTTAACCGTGTGCTTGGAGGCGGAGTGGTACCAGGAAGTCTCGTCCTTATCGGTGGGGATCCTGGAATCGGGAAATCAACGCTTCTTTTACAAGTTTCAACCCAGTTGTCTCAAGTGGGTACGGTTCTCTATGTCAGTGGGGAGGAGTCTGCCCAGCAAATCAAGCTACGAGCAGAGCGCTTGGGGGATATTGATAGCGAGTTTTATCTCTATGCAGAGACCAATATGCAGAGTGTTCGAGCTGAGGTAGAGCGCATCCAACCTGACTTTCTTATCATCGACTCCATTCAGACTATTATGTCTCCTGAAATTTCTGGAGTGCAAGGGTCAGTTTCTCAAGTGCGCGAAGTAACTGCTGAGCTCATGCAGCTGGCCAAGACTAATAACATTGCCATTTTTATCGTAGGGCATGTGACCAAGGAAGGTACTCTGGCTGGTCCTCGTATGTTGGAGCATATGGTAGATACGGTACTTTACTTTGAAGGGGAACGCCACCATACCTTCCGTATCTTGCGAGCAGTCAAAAATCGTTTTGGGTCCACTAATGAGATTGGCATCTTTGAGATGCAATCAGGTGGCTTGGTTGAGGTGCTCAATCCGAGTCAAGTTTTCCTAGAAGAGCGTTTGGATGGGGCTACTGGTTCATCCATCGTGGTAACTATGGAAGGGACACGTCCGATTTTGGCGGAGGTTCAAGCCTTGGTGACACCGACCATGTTTGGTAACGCCAAGCGTACGACGACAGGGCTCGATTTCAATCGTGCAAGTCTGATTATGGCTGTTTTGGAAAAGCGTGCAGGGCTTCTCTTGCAAAATCAGGATGCCTATCTCAAATCTGCTGGCGGTGTCAAATTGGATGAGCCTGCCATTGACTTAGCCGTCGCAGTGGCTATTGCCTCTAGTTACAAGGACAAGCCTACCAATCCTCAGGAATGTTTTGTGGGTGAACTGGGCTTGACCGGAGAAATTCGGCGCGTGAATCGCATCGAACAACGCATAAATGAAGCGGCAAAACTGGGCTTTACCAAGATTTATGTACCCAAGAATTCCTTGACAGGAATCACTCCACCTAAGGAAATTGAAGTCATTGGTGTGACAACGATTCAGGAAGTTTTGAAAAAGGTCTTTGCATAATCCGTGACAAATCCTCTTAAAAATGATAAGATAGGAGAAATATTTGATTGTCAAATTTTTGAGGAGGGAATCGTGTCGTATTTTGAACAGTTTATGCAAGCCAATCAGGCTTATGTTGCCCTACATGGGCAGTTAAATCTGCCACTTAAACCCAAAACCAGAGTAGCTATCGTGACCTGTATGGACTCACGTCTACACGTTGCGCAAGCTCTAGGTTTGGCCCTTGGGGATGCTCATATCTTGCGGAATGCGGGTGGTCGAGTAACTGAGGACATGATTCGTTCACTGGTGATTTCCCAGCAACAAATGGGGACAAGAGAAATCGTGGTGCTTCACCATACAGACTGTGGAGCTCAAACCTTTCAAAATGAAAGTTTTCATGAACATTTGAAACACGAGCTCGGAGTTGATGTGTCTGATCAAGATTTTTTACCATTCCAGGATGTTGAAGAGAGTGTGAGAGAGGATATGCAATTGCTTCGAGAATCTCCACTGATTCCTGATGATGTGGTTATTTCAGGTGCTGTCTATGATGTGGATACAGGAAGTATGAGAGAAGTATACTAACTTTGTCTCGAAAAAATCTCATCCTAGCATAAAATCGATTGTTAAAATGTAGGATTTTTAGTTTTAATATAGCTAATATAAAATAGTATAAAACAAGGGTATAAATGTTTGCTCTTGTTTTATTTTTGATTGAAAAATAAAGGAAAAAGCGCTACAATGGTAGATGGAAAATGTTGTGTAAAAACAAGTGATACATAAATACCGGAGGAAATCATGTCTTTTTCTGATTTAAAGCTGTTTGCCCTTTCTTCTAATAGAGAATTGGCAGAGCGTGTGGCGCAAGAAATTGGGATAGAGTTGGGGAAATCGACTGTTCGCCAATTTTCAGATGGAGAGATTCAGGTCAACATTGAAGAATCAATCCGTGGAAAACACGTCTTTATCCTACAATCAACTAGTTCACCTGTAAATGACAATCTGCTCGAAATTTTGATCATGGTAGATGCCTTGAAGCGGGCTAGTGCAGAATCTGTCAATGTTGTTATGCCCTACTATGGCTATGCACGTCAGGATAGAAAAGCGCGCGCGCGTGAGCCAATCACTGCAAAACTCGTTGCAAACATGCTAGAAGTTGCTGGCGTAGATCGTTTGTTGACGATTGATTTGCACGCTGCACAGATTCAGGGATTCTTTGATATTCCTGTAGATCACTTGATGGGTGCTCCATTGATTGCGGACTATTTTGAACGTCGTGGCATGGTTGGCTCGGACTACGTGGTTGTCAGCCCAGACCATGGTGGGGTAACTCGTGCTCGTAAATTGGCAGAGTTTTTGAAAACTCCGATTGCGATTATTGACAAACGCCGTAGTGTAGACAAGATGAATACCAGTGAAGTGATGAACATCATTGGTAAGGTAGAAGGTAAGACTTGTATCTTGATTGACGATATGATCGATACAGCTGGAACTATTTGTCATGCGGCAGATGCTCTTGCTGAAGCAGGTGCTGTTGAAGTTTACGCAAGCTGTACGCACCCAGTTCTTTCTGGACCAGCTATGGACAATATCCAAAAATCAGCTATTAAGAAATTGGTTGTTTTGGATACGATCTACCTACCAGAAGAGCGTTTGATTGATAAGATTGAACAAATTTCGATTGCTCATCTTCTGGGCGATGCTATTATCCGTATCCACGAAAAACGTCCTCTTTCTCCCCTATTTTGTATTGAGAAAAAGATTTAATCTTTCACTTGAAGTAGACAGAACTCCTAGCAGGTTTCTTTTCTTGCTAGGAGATTTTTATAGTCAAAATCTGCAAGCCTTTTCAAAATGTGCTATACTGAGAAAAAGGAGGATTTCTATGAGCCAAGAATTTATCAATCCAAGTGATGGTGTGATCCGTCAGTATCTAGCAACCAGTAAAACGTTAGCGGTAGTGGGCTTGTCTGACCGTGAGGAAACAACTAGTAATCGAGTGACCAAGGAAATGCAAGCTCGGGGCTATAAAATCATTCCAGTTAATCCCAAGGCTGCAGGTGGGGAAATCTTGGGAGAGAAGGCTTATGCGAGTCTAGCTGAGATTCCTTTTCCTGTGGACATTGTCAATGTATACCGACGTAGCGAGTTTTTACCAGATGTGGCGCGTGATTTTCTCAAGGCGGATGCCAAGATTTTCTGGGCGCAACTGGGACTTGAAAGCCTAGAAGCGGAAGAAATCTTGCGTGCTGGAGGATGCGATGACATCGTGATGAATCGCTGTATTAAGAGAGAACATACTCGCTTAATTCTTGAGCAATAAAAAGGTAGCCATGGGCTACCTTTTTGTATTATAAAGTACCAATCAATGCTTGCATGCCAAGACTGGTGAGGATGATGGCAATCCAGCAAAGGGCTCCAAGAAGAATGGATTTTCCGCTGGATTTGACCATAGCTACTAGATTGGTTTTGAGACCGATGGCGCTCATGGCCATGACGATAAGGAATTTGGAGAGTTGCTTAAGAGGGGTAAAGATACTACCGGACACACCGAGAGAGGTAAGGAGAGTTGTTAAGAGAGAAGCCAAGATAAAGTAAAGGATAAAAAGTGGGAAGACTTTTTTTAGTTGAAAACCCTGGCTATTTTTTTGTTGGCGGCTTTGCCAATAGGAGAGAAAGAGCGTGATAGGAATAATGGCAAGGGTGCGTGTGAGTTTAACAATGGTTGCAGACTCAAGGGTATTGGTCTGGTAGAGACTGTCCCATGCGCTGGCTGTGGCCGTTACAGAAGAAGTATCGTTGACTGCGGTTCCTGCAAAGAGGGCAAAGCCTTCGTTGGATAGGTGAAGCCAAGTTCCTAGAGTTGGAAAGATAAGCGCCGCTAAGACATTGAAGAAAAAGATAACGGAAATGGCTTGGGCAACTTCTTTTTCCTTGGCATGGATAACGGGCGCTGTCGCAGCAATGGCAGAGCCACCACAGATAGAAGAACCCACTCCAATCAAGGTAGCTAGTTTTGTGTCTAGCGCAAAGAAACGCTGGAAGAGGTAGGCAACGATTAAGGAAATCGAAATGGTGGAAAGGATGACAGGGAGTGAAGATTGTCCAACTGCGAAGACTTGCGAGATATTGAGACCAAAACCGAGTAAGATAACGGCATACTGGAGCAATTTCTTGGAACTAAAGGTCAAACCTGCATCTAGTTGTTTGTAGGGTGAGAGCCATGGGTGGAGGAGCATTCCAGCAAAAATTGCAAAGACAGGTGCACCCACGACGGGGAAAAATCCTCCCAGGAACCAAGATACGATAGAAATGAGAAGGCAGGCCAAGATTCCTGCTCCATTTTTTGATAAAAATGACATATAAACCTCCGAAAATAAGCACTTATTATTATAGTCCTGTCGAGAAGAAAAGTAAAACAGAAAGTGAAAAATGCGGGTTTCAGATGGATTTTGCGGTCAGGAAGCTTTTGTAGTATAATAGTACTATGTTCTGTAAGCAAGGGGGATATCTATGGACTTAACCAAGCGCTTTAATAAACAGTTAGACAAGATTCAAGTTTCCTTGATTCGTCAGTTTGATCAGGCTATTTCGGAGATTCCTGGGGTCTTGCGTTTGACCTTGGGGGAACCTGATTTTACAACGCCAGATCATATCAAGGAGGCAGCCAAGCGAGCCATTGACCAGAACCAATCCTACTATACAGGGATGAGCGGTTTACTGACCTTGCGCCAGGCTGCTAGCGACTTTGTAAAAGAAAAATACCAGCTAGATTATAATCCTGAAAATGAAATCTTGGTTACAATTGGGGCGACAGAGGCTTTATCTGCTACTTTGACAGCTATTTTGGAAGAGGGGGACAAGGTGCTCTTGCCAGCTCCTGCCTATCCAGGCTATGAACCGATTGTCAATCTGGTTGGGGCAGAGATTGTCGAGATTGATACAACTGAAAATGGTTTTGTTTTGACTCCTGAGATGTTGGAAAAGGCCATTTTGGAGCAAGGGGACAAGCTCAAAGCAGTTATTCTCAACTATCCAGCCAATCCGACAGGAATTACCTATAGTCGGGAGCAGTTGGAAGCCTTGGCAGACGTTTTACGCAAGTATGAGATTTTTGTTGTCTGTGATGAGGTTTACTCAGAATTAACCTATACAGGCGAAGCCCATGTATCTCTAGGAACGATGCTGAGAGACCAGGCTATTATTATCAATGGCTTGTCTAAATCGCATGCTATGACTGGTTGGCGTTTAGGCTTCATCTTTGCTCCTGCAGCTTTCACAGCTCAGTTAATCAAGAGTCACCAATATTTGGTTACTGCCGCAAATACGATGGCACAACATGCTGCGGTGGAGGCTTTGACCGCTGGTAAAAACGACGCAGAGCCTATGAAGAAGGAGTACATCCAGCGTCGAGATTATATCATCGCAAAGATGACTGCTCTTGGTTTTGAAATTATCAAACCAGACGGTGCCTTCTATATCTTTGCTAAGATTCCAGCGGGCTACAATCAAGATTCCTTTGCTTTTCTGAAGGATTTTGCTCAGAAGAAGGCCGTTGCCTTTATCCCTGGCGCCGCCTTTGGACGTTACGGAGAAGGCTATGTGCGCCTGTCCTATGCAGCCAGCATGGAAACAATCAGAGAGGCCATGAAACGACTTGAGGAGTACATGAGAGAAGCATGATTCAGTCTATCACGAGTCAAGGCTTGGTGCTCTACAATCGTAACTTTCGTGAGGATGACAAGCTAGTCAAAATTTTTACCGAGCAGGCGGGCAAGCGCATGTTTTTCGTCAAACACGCTGGCCAGTCCAAACTAGCTCCGGTTATTCAGCCCTTGGTGTTGGCACGATTTCTCTTGCGAATCAATGATGACGGGCTTAGCTACATCGAGGACTACCATGAGGTGATGACCTTCCCCAAGATTAATAGTGATCTCTTTGTCATGGCCTATGCAACCTATGTGGCTGCCCTTGCAGATGCTAGTTTGCAGGATAATCAGCAGGATGCTCCCTTGTTTGCTTTCTTGAGGAAGACTCTGGAGTTGATGGAAGCAGGTATAGATTATCAGGTTTTGACCAATATTTTTGAAATTCAAATCTTGACTCGATTTGGAATCAGCCTTAATTTTAATGAGTGTGTCTTTTGCCATCGGGTAGGTCAGGCCTTTGACTTTTCTTTCAAATATGGAGCCTGCCTCTGTCCGGATCATTTTCATGAGGACGAGAAACGTTGCCATCTGAATCCCAACATCCCTTATCTGCTCAATCAATTTCAAGCCATTGATTTTGAGACCTTGGAGACCATTTCGCTCAAGTCTGAAATCAAGCAAGACTTGCGCAAGTTTATGGATCAACTCTACGAAGAGTACGTTGGGATTCACCTTAAATCAAAGAAATTTATTGATTCCCTAGCAGACTGGGGACAATTACTAAAAGAGGAAGACAAATGAAAAAAATCGCAGTAGATGCTATGGGGGGCGATTATGCACCTCAAGCCATCGTTGAGGGTGTCAACCAAGCCCTTGCTGACTTTTCAGATATTGAGATTCAACTCTATGGAGATGAAAGCAAGATCAAGCAATATCTAACAGCGACAGAGCGCGTTAGCATCATCCATACGGATGAGAAAATTAACTCAGACGATGAGCCGACAAAAGCTATCCGTAAGAAGAAAAATGCCAGCATGGTATTAGCAGCCAAGGCAGTCAAGGAGGGAGAAGCAGACGCTGTCCTTTCCGCAGGAAACACAGGTGCCTTGTTGGCAGCAGGATTCTTCATCGTGGGTCGTATCAAGAATATCGACCGACCTGGACTTATGTCAACATTGCCAACTATAGATGGAAAAGGCTTTGATATGCTTGACCTCGGTGCTAATGCGGAAAACACTGCCCAGCACCTCCATCAATACGCTGTCCTAGGTTCCTTCTATGCCAAGAATGTTCGTGGGATTGCAAAACCACGTATTGGTTTGCTTAACAACGGAACAGAAAGCAGCAAGGGAGACCCGCTTCGTAAGGAAACTTACGAATTGCTAGTAGCTGATGAAAGTTTGAATTTTATCGGAAACGTGGAAGCGCGTGATCTAATGAATGGCGTTGCGGATGTTGTCGTGACAGATGGTTTCACGGGAAACGCAGTGCTCAAATCTATCGAAGGGACAGCTATGGGAATCATGGGATTGCTCAAGACAGCTATTACAGGTGGCGGTCTTCGAGCTAAACTAGGTGCTCTTCTCCTTAAAGATAGTCTCAGAGGTTTGAAAAAACAACTCAACTATTCAGATGTTGGAGGAGCGGTCTTGTTTGGTGTTAAGGCCCCTGTGGTCAAGACTCATGGCTCAAGTGATGCCAAGGCTGTGTACAGTACGATTCGCCAGATTCGTACCATGCTAGAAACAGACGTAGTTGCTCAAACTGCGAGTGAATTTTCAGGAGAATAACAGATGACAAACAAAGAAATTTTTGACCGTATCGTGACCATTATCCAAGAAAGACAGGGAGAAAACTTTGTCGTAACAGAAGCCTTGAGTTTGAAGGACGACCTTGATGCAGACTCAGTGGACTTGATGGAGTTCGTCTTGACGCTAGAAGATGAATTTGGAATCGAAATCAGCGATGAGGAAATTGACCATCTTCAAAGTGTAACAGATGTAATTGAAACCATTAAAGGTAAAATATAGCCAAAAGCAACATGCAAGTCATGTTGTTTTTTATTTGCAGAAAAAAGAAAAACGTTAAAATTTTTAGTAGAAATTGCGAATAAAGAGATGAGAAAGAAAAAAGGAGGATTATCTATGTACGTGACCGGTTTTTATCCCTGGTTCATTAAGTGGTTTTTAAAATAAAAATGAATGAATTGTTCATTTTCGAATTGTTTTGCGAATGGATAAGTGAGAAGAAAAGAAAGGAGAGAAAAAATGATTTCAGTTATTTTTCCAATCTGGTTTTTAAAATGGTTTAAAGCCTAGAGACCATAAACTAAAAAAATAAAGGAGAAAAAAGATGACAAATTTTGACAAAATGGAACAGAACTTTGTAGCTCTTACTGAAGAAGAGTTGATGGATGTGGATGGGGGTTCTGTTACCGCTGTGGTAGTAGGAGGCATCTTACTTATTGGCGGCATTGCTTGGGGATACTTTATGTGATAATAGGAGAATAAAATGAATATGAATAATTTAAATAATTGGTCAGAGTTGACAGAAGACGAATTGATGAATACTGATGGAGGCGTGATCACATTAGCTACGATTGGTATAGGAGTGACTATTTTCCTTGGAGGTAGATTAATCGGGCAAGATTTAAAACGTAGGTTTGGATAAAAAGTGATCAGGTATGAAAAATCGAAAAAATTTAATAGGTGTGCTTTTAATCATTTTTGGAGCACTCTGTGTGTTGAGTGATTTAAATGTAATTCCCTTTGAAGTTGATCAGTATGTGAGCTCAGAATTATGGATTCCAATCCTTATTTTAATGATGAGTTATTTGGGCACATCCCAAAATAAAGTATAAAACATTGTTTTGAAAATCTTTATAA
>CAJZDE010000021.1:0-12813 GCA_915063165.1 uncultured Streptococcus sp. | reverse complement strand
AATTATCTGGGTCCAAGTTTCCTGTCGGCTCATCCGCAATCAGGACTTTAGGGTTGTTAGCAATAGCACGCGCAATGGCAATCCGCTGCTGCTCACCACCGGAAAGCTCATTAGGGAATGAGCGGACCTTGTGCTTAAGACCAACTAGGTCCAGCACTTCCATAACCCGCTTTTTAATATTGCGGCGGCGCTCACCGATAACTTCCATGGCGTAGGCAATATTTTCATATACTGTCTTTTTAGGAAGAAGTTTATAGTCCTGAAAGACGACTCCAACCTGACGGCGCAGCATTGGAACATCACGCTTCTTAATCTTAGCTAAGTCAAAATCAGCTACTTTCAGACTTCCCTTATCCAGCTTTATCTCCCGGTAAAGCAAACGAATAAAGGTTGACTTCCCCGCTCCCGAAGGGCCTACAATATAGGCAAACTCCCCAGGTTCTACGTTAATAGACACACTACGCAAGGCAGTGGTCCCGTTGCCATACTTCTTGACAACATCTTTCATTTCAATTATTGACATTTATTGAAATTTCCTTTCAATCTAATTCTAATCTCTTACATTTCCTAGTTCAAACGCCATTTCAAATAAGCGTCGATGAAACCATCCAAATCTCCATCCATCACCTTGTCCACCTGAGCTACTTCGTAACTGGTCCGATGGTCTTTGACCATGGTATAAGGCGTAAAGACATAGGAGCGGATTTGGCTGCCCCAGGAAATCTCCTTCTTATCTCCCTTGAGTGAATCGACTTCAGCTGCTTGTTTCTCTTGCTCTAGCTGATAAAGCTTAGCCTGTAGCATCTTCATCGCCCGATCGCGGTTTCCATACTGAGTCCGGTCAACCGTAGACTGCACCACGATTCCTGTCGGAATATGGGTCAGTCGCACACCAGTAGAAACTTTATTGACGTTCTGTCCGCCGGCTCCTCCCGAACGGAAAGTGTCCATCTTAATATCGTCATCGCGAATTTCCAACTCAATGGTGTCATCCAACTCCGGCATGACCTCTACTGAGGTAAAGGAAGTATGACGACGTTTAGCTGAGTCGAATGGCGAAATCCGGACCAAACGGTGGACTCCCATTTCTGACTTGAGCAGACCATAAGCGTGCGGTCCTTCAAATGAAAGTGTAACCGACTTAATGCCTGCTTCATCACCAGCTTGATAGTCCAAGACCTCTACTTTGAAGCCCTTGGCATTGCCAAAGCGTGTATACATACGCAGTAGCATATCTCCCCAATCCTGGGCCTCTGTACCACCAGATCCCGGGTGAATTTCAAGGATAGCATTATTATTATCATAAGGCTCAGATAGGAGCAGGGTCATTTCATAGCTGGTCATCATTTTCTCGAGTTCAGCCAGTTTTTCTTCCAACTCACCCTGAACCGACTCATCTTCAGCCAGAAAATCAAGCAAGATTTCCGATTCATCAAAAAGCTCGGTCATCTGATGGAAATTTTCATAGGTTTGCTTGAGTTCATTCAGCTCTTGAGATGTCTTCTGGGCTGCAATGTTGTCATCCCAAAAGTCGGGTTCTGTCATCTTATTTTCTAAGATGGCAATTTCTTCTTCCAGACCTTCTAAGTCAAAGAGACCCCCTGAAAGAAGCTAATTTTTCACTATTTGCGTCAATTTTTTGACGAATTTCTGAAATGTCCATAGATACTCCTTTTCATATCGTTTTATTATACCATAATCTCTCATTTCTTTCCATATTTTGCTTTTCACCGCTTTTGATTGCAAAAGAAAAGAGGCTCTAAAGCCTCTTGTTTAAAGGACTTTGGCAGAGGTATGAGTGATCTCCTCCACTTGAATTCCTTCTTTTTCAAACTTATCCTTTAATGCAGTCAAATCGATTTTTCCATCAATTTGAACTTCGATGACGACCTTGCCATCCTTACGTGGAATGTTTACAGTATGGGAAATATTTAAATCCTCTTCTACAATTAAAGCTACAATTTTCCCCAGTACTCCGACTTCATTTTCTGTAATGAAACGAACACGAATCCCCTCTTCTCCGTATCCAGCGATTTCCAAGAAAGCCTGAAAAACATCGCGATCTGTAATGACACCGTAGACCTGATGATTGTCTACGACTGGTAATATCCCAATTTTATTTTTCAGCATCAGGTAGGTCGCATCTTCTAGACTAGCATAGCCAGAAACCGTCACGACATCTCGAATCATTACATCTTTTACTTTGGTTTTATTCAGAAGATAATTCATCTCATAGATAGAGAGACTGGTTGCTTTAGATGGGCTGGCTTCCGCAATGGTTCCTTCTGTTACCAATCCGACTAATTGATCGTTTTCGATAACAGGTAAACGGTGCAAACCTTGCTCGCGCATCAAATCTGCTGCGTGTGCTACAGTCGTATCTGGACTGATATAAACTACCTTACGGGTCATGAAATCTTTAACTGCCATGAGACTTCTCCTTCTATATTGCTACTTTTATTATACACTTTCTTAGAAAATCTATCAAACGCTTTCATCTCTTTTTCAAGATTTTGAATAATCTGAGAAGTTTGCATAAAATGCCAGTGTAAGTTAAAAGGGAACCGTAGTCCCCTCTCTTCTTAAATCGTAACAGTGTCTCGATCTTTTATCATATAACGTTTCAGTGGGCTAAGACTGGCTAGCCAATATAGTAGACCGCCAAATAGCGCAGTAAATCCGCTACCCGTTGTGATTAAAAAGATTGGACTTTGAATTTGTGCAGTTACAGGGTTGTAGACAAAAAGTACCGCTACCAATAAGGAGATAAATACGCAAGACAAGCCAACTAAGTTAAATCCTTTAGTAAACTCGTAGGCATCATTCCCTTCAAGGAAATAGGCTGAACGCAAGTCGAGTTTTCGTTTTCTTAAGATAAAATAGTCGACAACAATCATACCAATAATTGGCCCCTGAATATAGGCGGCTAGGGAGATGAAGGATCCGAAATACTCTTCTACTCCTCCCCAGATAGTGAGTAGACTCACGTAAACCATGGCAATCCAAACCATTAGTTTATAGCTTACTTTTGGCATCCCGCTTTTGACAATCATACAGTTCACGTATGATCCTGTCCCCTGGGTTCCAATATTGGCAAAGGCTACTAGTAGTAGACTTAAGAGAGCAAAGGCTGGGGTGCTTAAAGTTGATAGCATGGTTGTTGGATCACTTTCATAAACACCTGTTTTGACAAACATGGCTAGAGCCATGACTCCACCTGTAGCAACGAAGAATGGAGCCACAACTCCGTATGATAAAGCTGTAGCCCAATAACCACTGCGTTCTGATTTTGCTAAACGCGGTAACACCAATGCCTGTGTAGACCAAGAGAAAGCAAAGGCAACATTTCCTTCTCCAGAGAGCATGAAGCGTTCTAATGGCGTTAAATCTCCTTGAGTGGCAGGCTGGATATTCATAATATCCGTTATAGGAACGGCGACAAAGCAGATTCCAACGATGATGAGACCGACAATCAACAAGGCGATAACCAAAAAGCGATTGGTCCATTTAATCACTTCTGGGCCTCCAAGAGCAATGAGAGTCCCAAGCAGTACACAGAGGGTACCAAGAATAGGCGCCCATACTCCCTTGTCCAAACCAAGACCAAAGTTATTTGCCAAATGGATCATGGAACTAGCAAAAAGATTGGCCGCAACAGCATACCATCCAAAGTTAGCCAAGCTAATAATGGTTGATAACAGGGCTACACCTCTTTTTCCTAGAACGGCTCTCAACCAAATCCACAAATCAATTCCATACTTAACCGCAAACAAAATAGGGAGACATTCAATAAAGACCCAGATAATGTTAAAGCTAAAAATATTTATCAACATTTGATTAAAGGTCAAATATTGAGCTACATAGGCTCCTTGGGTATAACACCAAGTAGCGATGGCAAAACCACTTGTCGATAGAAATAGATCCCAAAAAGAATACTGACGATCCTTATTGGTCATGGGAACAATTCCTGTTATGGTTTCTTGTTGGATATAGTCATTCATTTTAGACATGTTATTGAATTCCTCCCGTCATTGCTAAGATAATCAAAACAAGGTTGATTAGGACTATGGAGATGATTAAAATGAAATCACTTTTTAGGAAGGGTTGAACAAACTCGTAGTTTGGTGACTCCATTTCTTCCAATCTTCTCTTTGTTTCAGCTGCTACTAATTCTTCAATTTCGGATGTCGTTTTCATCTTAGTTTTCCTCCAAATACAAGTCAAGGGCCAGTTGTCCATATTGTTTGGTATAGCGATACCAAATGTAAAGGAACTCACCAACTGGTTTTCCGACACTCTCCTGGAACAAAGCCCACAAGAACCAGTAATATGAGGTCACTGCTACATAAGCCAAATAGTGACGTTTGGTTTTCTTATCTGGTACTTCTTGTAGATACAATTCCAGTACTTTTTCAGCATCCTCTACGGTATAATTGGAACACGCGATAAAGGTGCCCAAATCTCCTGCTGGCTCTCCCATTCCAGAATATTCCCAATCAATCAAGCTCATTTCACCTGCTTCATTTAACAAAAAATTAGGACTATAGGAATCTCCATGACAAAGGACAACCTGTTTCGAATCATTCTGTAAATAATTTTTGAGAATTGAGACAGTTTTATCCAATTCCTCGAGACCATCAAACTCAAATCGATTTCTAGCCTTCAATTTTTCTCTAAAATCATCAATTCCTTCAAATTGGTCAAAGTAATGTCCCGTTTTTTCTCCAGATTGGTGTAACCGTCTCAAGAGGTCCATTGCTTGTGCCACATCATCCCAATTATCATAATCCAGTTGCTTAGCATTAGGAATAAATTCTGAAATTTTCCAGCCCTCATCCTTGTTCATAGCTACAAAGGTACGGTCAATCTTTAATTTTGCAGCAATTTCCATAGAAGCTGCTTCACTAGCTCGGTCGATATAATTTTCTGTTCCCCTACCCGGATGACGGTAAACATATCTTTTCCCTAGACAGTCAAATGAAAATGATGTGTTGGTTAATCCATCTTTTAGTGGTTTGATATTGACAATATCTGAAGCCACACACTTTAATGTCTTACAGATATTATCGATAATGGCTGAATCTGCATTTACCAAATAACGTTCATCAAATTGACGTAGTTCATCTAGTGAATCAAATTCTTTAACAATATCCGCTGAATAGTGGCGGGCTTCTAAAAGGAGTTCTTTGACATGGCGACCATAGTAATCCTCCCAAAGCTGTTCCCGATAAGGTTCGTGTTTAAACTCGGTTTCTAAAACTTCCTTGAATTTCTCGCTGAATGCACGGTCGAAATAAACGTGTCCCACCATGGCCCAAGTATTTTCTCCACCAATCTGGATATCAATAATCGTGTGATTCGAATCCTCTATAGCACAATATTCGTCCGTTTGGCCTTCTGCAAATATCGTCGAGTAATAACCTCTATAAATATATTGCTCAAACGGATTTTCCACAAAATAATTATCCGATGAACAAATATAAGTGTTGGAAAGTTGATTTTTAACCAACATGAGAGATGAACAGTTATTGTATTTGTAGTAATCATTATTCACTACAATTTTTACACCAAACTTCTCTGCAAGATAGAACATTTTTTCTTGAAGATAGCCTACGATAACGGTTATATCTTCTATTCCTGCTTCTTGCAGTTGTCTAATTTCCCTCTCTATTAAGCGTTCCCCCTTGACTTGAAGCAATCCTTTAGGAATTTCATAAGACAAAGGAGCAAAACGGCTACTCATGCCAGCAGCCATTATAATAGCATTTTCTACTCGATAGGATTCTAAAACTTTCTGACCTAGTTCTGTTAAGTGAAGCTCCTCATCAACCCACTTCTCTTCTTTCAGTTTTTTCAATAATGTATTAATAGTTCCTAAAGATAGGTCTAACTCTTCAGCTAACTGTCTCTGAGTAAAGGTCTTTTCTTTATGTGTCAACATAAAACGCAAAAGTTTAAATTGTTTCTCTGTTAGCATTTCTCAGTCCTCCTGTTCAATTTTTTCTTACTCATATTATAATATGAACAAGAATAACTGTCAATTCAAATAGGGAAACAATTAGTAAAAATTAAGACCTTCTTCCCTTTCCTCAAAAACATATAAATAAAAGAGCTCCTTATTCTGGAGCCCTGAAATATTTTATATGCTTGATAAGTAGTCGTATTAGGTGTCGCTTGTTTGCAATCCTTATCTGACGACTAAAAAGGTCCCCCAGACTATAGGAGAATTGCTACGCAATTCTCATTCGCCGACTAAAACAATCCACTGGATTGGATGATTACTTACGCAATCCTTATCTGCCGACTAAAAAGGTCCCCCAGACCTTTTTAGCCACCTAGATATGCTTTTCTGACTTCGTCTGATGCTGCGAGTTCTTTTCCTGTTCCTGATAGAACAATCTCACCTGTTTCAAGTACATAACCTCGGTCAGAGATAGCAAGGGCCTTGTTAGCGTTCTGCTCAATTAGGAGAACTGTTGTTCCTTGCTTCTGGATATCTTGAATGATATCAAAAATTTCTTGGATAAAGATAGGGGCAAGTCCCATTGACGGCTCGTCCAAAAGGAGAAGCTTAGGTGTAGACATGAGGGCACGTCCCATAGCCAGCATCTGTTGCTCACCACCAGATAGAGTTGCCGCATCTTGGTTTTTGCGCTCTTCTAGACGAGGGAAACGTGAAAAGACTTTTTTCAAGTTAGCTTGATTTTCTTCACGATTTTTCTTTAAAAAGGCTCCCATTTCTAAATTTTCCATAACAGTCAAACCCGGGAAAACATGGCGTCCCTCAGGAACTTGTGAAAGGCCACCTGCTACGATTTTTTGCGCTGGCAACTTTTGAATTTCTTTGCCTAAAAACTGAATTTTACCAGCACTTGGGCGAACCAAACCTGAAAGGGTACGAAGAATGGTTGTTTTACCAGCACCATTGGCACCAATCAAGGAAACGACTTCACCTTCATTAACCTCGAAACTTACATCACGAACTGCTTGGATCATACCGTAATGTACAGAGAGGTTTTCAACTTTTAACATAGACATTAGGCTTCACCTCCTAGATAAGCTTCGATAACGCGTTTGTTGTTCTTGATCTCATCCGGAGTCCCATGAGCAATCAACCGACCATATTCAAGAACATAGATACGCTCAGTGACTTCCATAACCAAATTCATGTCGTGTTCGATGAGCATGATGGTAATTTTAAATTCATCTTTGATACGGCGGATTAGTTCTGTCAATTCAGCTGTTTCCTGTGGGTTCATCCCAGCTGCCGGTTCATCCAAAAAGAGGATTTTAGGTTCGGTTGCCAGAGCACGAACGATTTCCAATCGACGTTGTTGACCATAGGCCAGATTCTTCGCAAGAGTATCTGCGTCACCATCCAAATCAAAAATCTTAAGTAAATCCAAAGCTTTGCTTTTTAATTCTTCTTCATTCTTATAAAAAGCTGGTAGGCGTAGAAAGCTCGCAAGGACATGTTGTTTATGATGATTGCTAAACGCAATCAAAACATTTTCCAAAACTGTCAAGCCCTTGAACAAACGAATATTTTGGAAAGTACGACTGAGTCCAAGTGAAGCAATCTTGTAGGGAGTTTTCCCATTTAGGAGGTGACCATCTAGTGTCACAGTACCTTCGCTTGGTTCATAAACGCCGGTCAAGAGATTGAAAAGGGTTGTTTTACCAGCGCCGTTTGGTCCGATTAAACCAACCAATTCTCCCTCGTTCAATTCAAGAGTGACATCTCCAACAGCTGTTAGACCGCCAAAATGTTTGGTTAACTGTTTAACTTCAAGTAATGCCATTAGTTTTGTCCCTCCTTCTTAGATTTTTTAAAGAAACGTGATAGACTCAATTCCCATGTTCCAAGGAGTCCGCCTGGTCTGAAAATCATGACCAATACAAGAGCCAAAGCGTAGATAATCATACGTACGCTAGCTACATCTTGAAGGAGCATATTTAAAATTCCTAAAACAATCGCTGAAACGATGGTACCAGTAATCGATCCAAGTCCACCAAATACAACGATAATCAACACGTTGATGGAATTAATAAAAGTGTAATCTTTTGGGACAACAGAACCGATAAAACCGGCCTGAAGTGAACCAGCAATACTTGCTGTAATGGCACCAAAGACAAAAGCGATAATCTTGATCTTTGTAGTGTTTACCCCAACGGACTCAGCAGCAATCTCATCCTCACGAACAGATAGAGTAGAGCGTCCAATTGGACTACGTAAGAAGTTGAGAGTTGCAATAGTTGTGATCACCACAAATAGATAAACCATTTGCCAGTTGGTAAAGTTTGGAATACCCAAGATACCAGCGGCACCGTTGGTCAAACTTCCACCATTAATGATAAAGATACGAATGATTTCTGAAACACCTAGTGTCGCAACAGCCAGGTAGTCACCCTTCAAACGGAGTGTTGGAATCCCAACGAGCAAAGCAACTGCACCAGAAATCAAGGCGCCCAAGAGCATTGCTCCAAAGAAGGCACCATAGGTTGGTGATTTTGAACCAATAATCGCTGCTGCATAAGCCCCAATCGCCATAAAACCTGCATGACCAAGTGAGAATTGACCTGAAAAACCAACGATTAAGTTCAAACCTACTGCAAGGATGATATTAATCCCAATTTGTTCTAAAATTTGGACATGGAATAGATTGAGAACACCAGCAGAAACCAGTACACTAATCAATCCATAACCCGCTAACAGAAGGAATAACCAGAGAGTATTTACTTTAAGATTTGTCTTCATTGTTTACACCTTCTCTTTCACATTCTTACCAAGGATACCTGCAGGTCGAACAATCAGAATCAAAAGCAAGATTCCATATACGATAGCATCACGGAAATCAGACATACCGAAGGCAGTAGCAAATGTTTCCAACAAGCCAATCACAAATCCCCCTAGGGCTGCACCAGGAATAATCCCGATACCACCGAGTACGGCCGCAACGAATGATTTTAGACCTGGAGTCACACCCATCAAAGGTTCAAGAGAGTTGTAGTAAAGGGCAATGAGGACACCTGCTGCACCAGCAAGAGCTGAACCCAAAGCAAAGGTGAAACTGATTGTACGATTTACATTAATTCCCATCAATTGAGCTGCGTCACTATCAACTGATACCGCACGCATGGCTTTCCCCATTTTTGTTTTTTGGACGATCAATTGCAATAAAACCATCAACAGCACAGAAACTGCTAAAATCATCAATTGAACATTTGTCAAGCTAATTGGTCCCAAGTCAAAGCGGACTGTTTCAATTGCTTGAGGGAAGGCACGAGTATTGGCGCCTACTAGATAAACCATTCCGTATTCCAGTAGGAAAGACACTCCGATGGCAGTAATCAATACAGCAATACGTGTAGAGTGTCGTAAAGGACGGTAGGCAAGAAACTCAATCACAACACCAAGTAGTGCGGTTCCTGCCATTGAAATAATTAAAGCTAAAAAGAAATCCATTTGGAAAGAATTAATCAAAAAGTAACCAATAAAGGCACCCATCATGTAAATATCACCGTGGGCGAAGTTGATGAGTTTGATAATTCCATAAACCATGGTATAACCCAGAGCCAAAAGTGCATAAACACTACCCAGAATTAGACCATTCACAAGTTGTTGGAGCATAGCATTCACTCTTTTCTATCGTTATTTTTTAGAAAATTTCATTATTTTCACAAGTTCATAAACACCGAAACAGGGAGTGAGTCAAAGGCTCATTCCCCATTTCAATTACTATTCTAATGTTATGGTTTTACAACTTCTGCTTCTTCAACTTTACCATTGTTCATGGTCATCATGTAAGCAGTTTTCACTGTATTGTGGTCAGCATCAAAGCTTGTTTGACCAGTTACACCATCAAAATCTTTGGTTTTAGCAAGGTTGTCCTTGATTTCACCTGAGTTTTTAGCACCTTTTGCAGCATTTGCTACTAGGTAAACTGAGTCATAGGCCAAAGCTGAGAATGTTGAAGGCTCTTCGTTGTATTTAGCACGGTATGCTTCAAGGAAAGCTTTAGCTTTTGCAGAAACATCAACTGTGGTTGAGAATCCTGAGATGAAGTAAATGTTTGATGCTCTTTCAGCAGTTGCTTGTTGAACAAATTCTTCACCGTTAAATCCATCACCACCAATGATTGGCTTATCAATTCCCATACCACGAGCTTGGTTTACAATTTTACCAGCTTCTGTGTAGTAACCTGGAACTACGATAGCGTCAAACTCTTTGTCTTTCATTTTAGTAAGGGCTGCTTGGAAGTCAGTATCACCTGCTACGAATGTTTCATCTGCTACAATCTCACCCTTGTAGGCTTCGCGGAAAGATTTAGCAATACCTTTAGCATAGTCACTAGCGTTGTCAGTATAAAGAACAACCTTCTTAGCATTCAATTTATTTGTTACATAGTTAGAAATAATCTTCCCTTGGAAGCTATCTTGGAATGTTCCGATAAATAGGTAATCTTGACCTTTAGTCAAACCGTCTTGAGTAGCACTTGGTGAAATCAATGGCACTCCAGCTTTAGTAGCGTTAGCTACAGCTGCAGCAGTTGCACCAGATGTCGCAGGTCCTACAATAGCTGCTACTTTTGATTGGGTAACAAGGTTTGTTGTAACAGAAGCTGCTTCAGCAGTTTCTGACTTGTTGTCTTTGTCTACAACTTCGATTTGTTTCCCATCAATTCCACCTGCAGCATTGATTTCGTCTACGGCAAGTTGAGCACCTTTTTGTTCAGCTGTACCGTAAGCTGCCACAGCACCTGTCTCTTCAAAGTTAAAACCGATTTTAATTGTTTTTTCGTCTACTGGATTTCCAGTTGTGTTTGACGCTCCTGACTTGACCTCCCCACAGGCAGCAAGAAGAGCCACACTAGCAAGAGCCACAAAAGATAGGGCAAATTTTTTCTTCATTTTTAATCTCCTTATAGTTGTTTCAAAAAATAGTATGTTAAGAATATACCGAATTATCAGAAAATTGTCAATACATTTATTTAATTTTTTAAATGATAACGTTTTCTTCGTTACGATAGAGATTGCCAACGAAGGGAGTTTCTAGCTCTTGAATATGGCAACGTCTAATTTTCTTGATATATCTTTCCTTACCTAATCTCTCAACTAAGTCATCTAACTCCTCAGTTGGAACATAGAGCTGCAAATAACGATGTTTTTTGGAATGGTAACAGATATCACCGTATTCCTGAATTTTTTTTGCATCTCGATTATAGTAGAGATAGATGATTAATCCTGATCGATTTGTTTTTTCAAACATGAGGAATCCTCTTTCTAAGAAATCTTCTCCTATTATACCAAAAAAAGCAAACTCCGTCGAGTTTGCTTTCTAGGTTGCTTAGCTTAAAGAATTATTGGCCATGATTTCATCGATAAAGCCATATTCAAGTGTTTCTTGGGCACTCATCCAGTAATCACGTTCTGCATCTGCATGAATTTGCTCGACTGATTTACCAGAGTTATCTGCAAGGATTTTCTCCAAAGTCTTACGAGTTTTGAGCAAGTGCTCTGCAGCGATTGCCATATCGGTTTGTTGGGTACCACCACCTGTACCACCCATTGGTTGGTGAATCATGTACTCCGCATTTGGAAGCATGAAACGTTTGCCTTTTGCACCACTTGATGCGATGACAGTACCCATAGATGCAGCCATCCCCATAACGATAGTTTGGACATCCGCTTTGATAAAGTTCATGGTATCAACGATTGCCAAACCAGCTGAAACAGAGCCCCCAGGTGTATTGACATAAAGGTAAATATCTTTTGTGCTGTCTTGGGCATCCAAGAAGAGCAACTGAGCAATAACGGAGTTGGCCATGTTGTCTTCAACTGGACCTGTTAGCATGATGATGCGGTCTTTCAGAAGACGAGAGTAAATGTCATAGGAACGTTCTCCACGGCTTGTTTGTTCAATAACTACAGGAATCATTCATTTCTCCTTTTATGTTTTATGTTGAATTTTCTTAGTCTTACGACTCAATACAAAACTATTATATCTTTTTGGTCAAAAAAGGTCAAATTTTTGCTCTATTTTCTAAACAGAAACAAAAACTCAACCTCCTTTCAAGTCAAAAACGAACTTCTAGTTTCACTATTTACTTTGGGATTTTATTTAGTACCGAACAAACGGTCTCCAGCATCTCCAAGACCTGGAACGATATAACCGTGTTCGTTCAAGCGTTCATCCAAGGCTGCTGTAAAGATTTCTACATCTGGGTGTGCTTCTTGAAGAGCTTTCACACCTTCTGGAGCAGATACTAGGCAGACAAACTTGATATTTGAAGCGCCACGTTTTTTAAGGGAGTCAACAGCCAAGATTGCTGAGCCACCTGTTGCCAACATTGGATCAACGACAAAGATTTGACGTTGGTCAATATCCTCAGGCAATTTCACCAAATATTCAACTGGTTGAAGGGTTTCTTCATCACGGTACATACCGATATGACCAACTTTAGCTGCTGGAACCAAGCTCAAGAGGCCATCTACCATCCCGATACCTGCGCGCAAGATTGGGACAATCGCCAATTTTTTCCCAGCCAATTGTTTTTGAACGGTCTTTGTGATAGGTGTTTCGATTTCCACATCTTCAAGTGGAAGATCACGAAGTACTTCATATCCCATCAACATTGCAATTTCATCAACTAGCTCACGAAAAGCTTTTGTAGAAGTGTCTGTACGACGCAAGATTGACAATTTGTGTTGAATGAGTGGATGATTAATGACTTCAATTTTTCCCATTTTCTGAGTTCCTTCTTTCAATTTATTCTTCTTATTATATCAAAAAACGGTTTAAAAAGCTTTCTA
>CAJZDE010000020.1:0-13363 GCA_915063165.1 uncultured Streptococcus sp. | reverse complement strand
CAACAGCAAATATGTATCTTGCTAAAAAGCTCTTGACAAATGCTAAACGACCATTAGAATGGGAGGTGAGGAGATAAATAGAAACAAATTAAACGAAATTGCTTTATAAAATGTAAGCGATTTCGAATAAACAAAGGAGGGTTTTATGAAAAAACACTTTTGGGAGAAATCCTGTCGCTATAGCATCCGCAAGCTGACGGTTGGGACTGCTTCTGTTTTACTGGGAGCTGTTTTTCTAGTCAACCACACTGTAGTCGCAGACAGTGTTGAGGTTAAGCAAACCGAACCAACCTCTGTCGAAGCTATCACTAAGCCTGATAGTGAGCCCAAAGCAGCTGAAGCTACTGAAACTACAAATCCGTCTCAAGCCGAGAGTCCAGTAGTTTCCGAAAGCAAGCCAGCTGTGGAGACTCAGACAACAAATAGTCAAGCTAGTGAAGAAGCCATTGTAGAAGCTAAAGAAAATAAGGAACCTGAAAAAACAGATCAGCCGGTGACAAAGCAAGAAAACTATCAACTCAACTACGATCAACCAACAGCTCCCTCCTATGATGGATGGGAAAAACAAGCCCTCCCTGTCGGAAATGGAGAAATGGGAGCCAAGGTCTTTGGTCTAATTGGTGAAGAGAGAATCCAGTACAACGAAAAGACCCTCTGGTCAGGAGGACCACAACCCGATAGCACCGACTATAACGGTGGAAACTACAAGGACCGCTACAAGGTCTTAGCAGAGATACGTAAAGCCCTCGAAGCTGGTGACCGCCAAAAAGCAAAACAGCTAGCTGAACAAAATCTAGTCGGACCAAACAACGCCCAGTATGGACGTTACTTAGCCTTTGGAGATATCTTCATGGTCTTTAATAACCAGAAGAAAGGACTAGATACTGTAACTGATTATCACCGTAATCTGGATATCACTGAAGCCACTACGACCACTTCTTACACCCAAGATGGGACCACCTTCAAACGCGAAACCTTCTCCAGCTATCCTGATGATGTCACTGTGACCCACTTGACCAAAAAAGGAAATAAGACACTTGACTTTACCCTTTGGAACAGCTTGACAGAAGACTTGCTTGCTAATGGCAACTACTCTTGGGAATATTCCAACTATAAGAATGGTCATGTCACTACAGATGCAAATGGAATCCTTCTAAAGGGAACTGTCAAAGATAACGGCCTCCAATTTGCATCCTATCTAGGAATTAAAACAGATGGAACGGTGACTGTTCAGGACGAAACTCTAACCGTTACAGGCGCAAGTTATGCGACCCTCTATCTCAGTGCCAAGACTAACTTTGCTCAGAATCCAAAAACCAACTATCGAAAAGACATTGACCTCGAAAAAATGGTTAAAGGGATTGTCGAAGCAGCTAAGGCCAAAGACTACGAAACACTGAAAAAGGCCCATATCAAGGACTATCAAAGTCTCTTTAACCGCGTCAAACTAAATCTAGGTGGAAACAAGACTGCTCAAACGACAAAAGAGGCCCTTCAAGGCTATAACCCAGAAAAAGGGCAAAAATTGGAAGAACTCTTCTTCCAATACGGCCGATATCTACTCATCAGTTCGTCTCGTGATCGGACAGATGCCCTTCCTGCCAACCTACAAGGAGTCTGGAATGCTGTAGATAATCCACCTTGGAACGCTGACTATCACCTCAATGTCAATTTGCAAATGAACTATTGGCCTGCCTACATGAGCAACCTGGCTGAAACAGCCAAGCCAATGATCAATTACATTGACGACATGCGCTACTATGGCCGTATCGCTGCCAAGGAATACGCTGGTATCGCATCCAAAGATGGACAAGAAAATGGTTGGCTGGTCCACACCCAAGCAACACCATTTGGCTGGACTACTCCAGGCTGGAATTACTATTGGGGTTGGTCTCCAGCTGCTAACGCTTGGATGATGCAGAATGTCTATGACTATTATAAATTTACCAAGGATGAGACCTATCTCAAAGAAAAGATTTATCCAATGCTCAAGGAAACAGCTAAGTTCTGGAACTCCTTCTTGCACTACGACAAAGAAAGCGACCGTTGGGTGTCTTCCCCATCCTACTCGCCAGAACACGGGACCATCACCATCGGAAATACCTTTGACCAATCGCTAGTCTGGCAGCTATTCCACGACTACATGGAAGTTGCCAACCATCTGAAAGTCGACCAAGACTTAGTCACAGAGGTCAAGGCTAAATTTGACAAACTAAAACCCCTCCACATCAACAAAGAGGGGCGCATCAAGGAATGGTACGAAGAGGACAGTCCCCAATTCACCAATGAAGGGATTGAAAACAACCACCGTCACGTTTCCCATCTAGTTGGTCTCTTCCCAGGTACGCTCTTTAGCAAGGACCAGGCTGAATACCTAGAAGCTGCGCGTGCTACCTTGAACCACCGTGGAGATGGTGGTACAGGTTGGTCTAAGGCCAATAAAATCAACCTCTGGGCTCGTCTGCTGGACGGTAACCGCGCCCATCGCTTACTCGCTGAACAGCTTAAGTATTCAACCCTAGAAAATCTTTGGGATACCCACGCGCCTTTCCAAATCGACGGAAACTTTGGAGCAACTAGTGGGATGGCAGAAATGCTCCTCCAATCTCATACTGGCTATATTGCGCCATTGCCAGCCCTTCCAGATGCTTGGAAAGACGGTCAGGTTTCTGGCTTGGTTGCTCGAGGAAACTTTGAAGTCAGCATGAAGTGGAAAGATAAAAATCTGCAAAGCTTGTCCTTCCTTTCAAATGTCGGTGGAGACTTGGTTGTAGATTATCCAAATATCGAAGCCAGCCAAATCAAGGTCAATGGCAAACCAGTCAAGGCAACGATCCTTAAAGATAATCGTATCCAGCTTGCAACACAAAAAGGTGACGTCATTACCTTTGAACACTTCCCTGGTCGCATAACCAGTCTGACAGCCGTTCGACAAAATGGAGCCACTGCCGAACTTACCTTTAACCAAGTAGAAGGCGCTACCCACTATGTCATCCAAAGACAAGTGAAAGACGCATCTGGCCAAACTTCTGCGACCAGAGAATTTGTAACCAATCAAACCCACTTTATCGACCGATCACTGGACCCTCAACATGCCTACACTTATACCGTCAAGGCTATGCTGGGCGAGCTTGCCACACAAGTGTCTGAACAGGCTACTGTCGAAACCTATAGCGAGTTGATGGATGACCGAGATAGCCGTATCCAGTACGGAGCTGCCTTTGGAAACTGGGCAGACTCAGAATTATTTGGAGGAACAGAGAAATTTGCTGACCTTTCAAAAGGAGACTACACAGACGAAGACATCACTGCTACCATTCCTTTCACTGGCGTTGGTATCGAAATCTATGGACTGAAATCGTCTGAACTAGGTCTTGCCACTGCTAAAATTGATGGCAAAGAAGTCGGCGAACTTGACTTCCATACTGCTGGGGCAACTGAAAAAGGTAGTCTCATCAGTCGCTTCGCAGGATTATCTGACGGACCTCACACATTGACTCTTAGTGTTAAACGTGAGCACAAACACCGTGGTAGTGAGCGCTCGAAAATTTCATTAGACTACTTCAAGATCCTAGCAGGAGCAGGCTACACGATTGAAAAAATGGATGATCGTGATTCGCGTATCCAGTATGGTTCCCAGTTTAAGGACTGGTCTGACCCTGAACTCTACGGAGGCACGGAAAAGTATGCTGATATTAACAACAGCGACTCTAGTGCAGCTTCAGAAGCTCAGACAACTATTTCCTTTACAGGGACAGGTATTCGTATCTTTGGCTTGAAGAGCCTCGCTCTTGGACGAGCACGTGTTACACTAGATGGCAAAGAAATGCCAAGTCTAGACTTCTACACTTCAGGTGCAACTGAAAAGAGGGCCTTTATTGGCGAATTTACAAACCTTACTGACGGCCCGCACACCCTGACATTACAAGTTGACCCAGATTCGCCAGAAGGTCGTAAGAAAATCTCTCTAGACTCCTTTGATATCATCAAAGCCCCTGCTGTTGGTCTAGATAGTCCGAGCATCGCGCCTCTTAAGGAAAATGACAAAACCATTTCCTTAAGCCTACCAGCTGGAGATTGGGAAGCCATCGCAGTGACCTTCCCAGGTGTCAAAGATCCTCTAGTTTTGCGTAAGGTGGATGAAACGCATCTGGTTACAAGTGGGAATCAGACTATCCTATCAATCCAAGACAATCAAGTTCAAATCCCAATCCCTGACGAAACCAATCGCAAATCTGGAAATGCCATTGAAGCATATGCTATTCAAGGAACTACCACTAGCAGTCCTGTCGTAGCCGTCTTTACTAAAAAAGATGAAAAGAAAGTTGATGAGAAGCAGCCAACTACAAGCAAGGGGGATGAACCAGCTCCTACTGTCGAGAAACCTGAGTACACTGAGCCTATCGGGACTGCAGGGCAAGAAGTGCCACCCACTGTAGAAAAGCCTGAATACACCGAACCTATCAGGACTGTAGGACAAGAAGAACCTCCTACTGTAGATAAGCCTGAATACACCGAACCTATCGGAACAGCAGGTCAAGAGGAAGCACCTACTGTTGAAAAACCTGAGTACACCGAGCCTTTCGGAACTCCGGGAGATCAGGCCACTCCAACCCTTAGCCTTCCTGACTATCCAGTTCAAGTCTTGAAAGATAAGGAGACTGGAGTAGAAATCATCGGTGGAGCCAGCGACTTAGAAGGAATTTCTCACGTTTCTAGCCGACGTGTCCTAGCTCAAGAACTCTTTGGCAAGATCTATGATGCTTACAATCTACAGCTTAAAAATCCAACCGATCATAGCTTGCAGCCAAAAGGCTCTGTCTTGGTTCGCTTGCCTATTTCAGCTAGCGTCGAAAATATCTACTACATCACTCCGACCAAGGAGTTGCAATCCCTTGATTTCACCGTTCGAGACGGAAAGGTAGAATTCATCACTAATCATTTCAGTACCTATGCCGTCGTCTATCAAGCTACTGGAACAAGCTCTAACACAGAGGAAAAACCAAGTGCTTCAGATACAGAAACCTTGGCACACGAGGCTGAACAACTTTCAGCTAGTTCTAACCTTGCTAAAACTGGAAATCATTCTCCTAAAGAAGAACTTCCAGCGACAGGAGAAGCGTCCAACCCACTCCTCTTCTTAGCAGGCCTTAGCCTAGCCCTTACAGCCACTTTTATGTTAAAAGGAAGAAAGGATGACTCCAACTAACCTTTAAGCACACAAAAACAGGATGAAGATTCCCTTCATCCTGTTTTATTCTGTAATCAGAAATTATTTTTACAGTAGGTATAAAAAGACTAAGGTCAAGAGACTTGCTAGAAGTCCAACTCCCCAAAAGAAGAAGTCAACCTTCCACTCGCTCCAAGGATTGCCCTTGCCTGAGAATCCTCCAAGTTCAAAATGGTGATGAACAGGCGTCATACGGAAAATACGTTTTCCACCACTAAGTTTGAAGTAGGTAACCTGCATCATAACTGAGCTTGTCTCAAAGACATAGATAATCCCAATCAGTAAAAGGGTCCATTCTTGGTGGAGGGCCATAGAGATTGCTGCCAGCATCCCACCTAGAGCCAAACTTCCCACATCTCCCATGAAAACCTTGGCAGGCTTATGGTTAAAGACGAAGAAGCCTAACAAACCACCAATCATGGCAAGAATCACAAGAAGAATATCCAGTTGATTTTGCATATAAGCAATCACACCGTAGGCCGATAAGCTAATCACTACGGAAATACTTGCTAAGCCGTCGATCCCGTCCGTCAGATTCACCGCATTTGAAAAGCCAACTAGCCAGAAAAGGGCAAAGAAAATATAGAAAATGCCCAGATGAACTTGGTAGCCAAAAACTGAAAGCATGTCGCCACCACGCTCATAAAAGAGGTAGAAAATCACTCCTCCAAGGAGCTGGAGAGCAAGCTTTTGCTTGGGATTTAAGCCTTCGTTGATTTTACGAAAGACCTTGAGGAAATCATCCAAAAAACCTACCAAACCATACAAAACCAAGATAAACAAAATCATGCCTACATTGTTGGTCAATTGTTGGGTAAAGAGAGCGACAAGGAAGCTCACAACAACTGCAACAATCAGGAAGACAAGACCTCCCATGGTTGGAGTCCCAGCTTTAGCTTGGTGTTGCTTGACATCCTCGTGCATCTGCTGTCCCGTAATCTGTGCTTTTCGATAAAATCGGATAAAGGCTGGAATACCTATCAAGGTCAATAGAAAGGCTAGAATTCCAGCACTAATGGAACTAATCATCTTAATCTCCTAAAGTTATTTTCATTTTTTTAATGTCTTTGAGGGCTGTATTGGCACGGACACTTTGTTTCTTGACCGTTTTGCCACTACCTTCCCACTCGACTTCTATATTCAGCCATTTGGCAAATGTTTGCACATTTTCATCTGTCCAGCCATACATATCAGGCATTTCTTCGACCTTATCTGACAGGATCAAGATTTGCTGATTGGCTTCCAAATTATCTCCTTCAGAAACCGAGAGTTCCTTGATCTTGGTTCCTGTTCCGATAACGATTGGTTGGACAAGGTTACGGCGCAATTCTTCTGCTAGGTCTCCCGGAGTAAAGTCCTTGGTAGCTGGCATGGCATAGCTTGTCATCTTGCTGACCTGATCTAAGCTCTTGGCAGTTGACTGAAGATTGAGGGATTCTTTCATAGCAGAAGCTCGCTCAAGGATTGGGTTGGCAAACTCCCCAAGCTGAACACCTGAATAATGCTCTGGCTGTTGCACCGTCACATAGAGGATAAAATCAGGATTTTCTGCAGGATGCATCGACACAACGGAGAAGATATAGTTGGTTTCACCTGTTAGGTAACCCCCATTCTTCTCATCGGCAATCTGAGCAGTCCCTGATTTGAGGGCGACATTCTGACCTGGAACATTGACATTAGGCTTTCCTGTACTGTGGTTGTACATGGTACCATAGACAGGATCTGTTCCGACCATGACCATGTGGTCTCGAGTAGAGGACGCTGCCGCTTTTGATACAGGATTTCCGACGATTTCCTTTTGAGACTTACGAACAGACTGGTCATTCGGGTCATAGAGGGCGCTGATAAATTTCGGCTCCAACATGACGCCATCATTGGCAATGGCTGTAAAGGCACGAATCATTTGCGTCTGAGTTACTGAAATCCCTTGTCCAAATGAACTCTGAGCAATATTAACAATATTGTCCGCTGGAAGTTGGCCTGCATATTCATCTGTCAAACCAAAACGAGTTGGAACTCCAAATTTAAAGCGGTTTAGATAATCCAACCAAGTAGCATCTCCCATTTTTTGTTCAAGTAGACTCATTCCAACATTACTGGAGTGAGCGAAACCTTGTGAGAAAGTCATCATCCCACCAGTCGTCAAACCATCATTAACATCCCAATCTCGAGTCGTCGCATCCGCTATTTTAAATTCATTGCTATTGAAGTATTCTCCACTTGGGAAGGTATTATTATCAATAGAAGAAGCTAACGTCATAACCTTCATGGCTGATCCTGGTTCATAGTTACTTTGATAGAGGATATCACGCCAGACAAAGTCTTTTGTGATGCCATCCTTGGTATCGGCATTGAAGGTCGGCCGTTGGGTCGTAGCGAGGATTTCTCCTGTCTTAGCGCTGACCAAGGTAGCCGTCATATACTTGCCTTTTACCTTTTCCTGGAAGGCATCCATCTGAGTTTCCATAAAGGATTGCAAGGGACTAGAAAGGGTTGTGTAAACATCCTTTCCGTCTACCATGTGTTGGGAAGCCTGCTCCGTACCCGGAACAATATTTCCCAGACGATCCTTCTCATAGGTGATAATCCCATCTGTACCTGCAAGAATGCTATTTAAAGAACTCTCCAAACCAGATGACCCAATCAAACGCTTGGTTCCATCCTCATTTTCATGGAGTTGCGCTAAACCGATAAAGGAAGAAGCAAACTGTCCATTGGGATAACTGCGGTTAGGGCTAGTTGTAAAGTCAACCCCCTCAACCCCAGCTGTTTTGAGGTCATTTTTAATGGCCATCATATTGGCATAGGTGATTCCATTTCCCTTGGCTCCAAAAGATACCTGTTTCAGATCTGGTTGAGAAAGCTGTTCTTTGACATAAGACTCCTCCATATCTAGATATTTATGGAAAATTTCAGCCACCTTATTAAATTGAGAATCCTCTACATAGAGGATTTTACCAGTTGCTGACTTGTAGTTCTTGTCAATAACAGCATATATATTATAAGAAGTCGCATCCTCTGCAATAGGCGTTCCATTACGATCGTATATAGTCCCTCGTTTTGCAGGAATCGTCTTGGTTGTTTGGTGAACCTTTTTGGCCTCTTGAACCAAATCCTTACCAAATTTACTACCCGTTCCGATAATAACCGCAAAGTTCACCAAAAAGACAGCGAAGAGTATGACAGCCAATAAACTCAGGCTTTTCCCTACTCTTCGGCGGTTTTCTTCTGGAGATTTGCGATTACGAACGGCATAACGGATGATTTTTTCTTTCCACTGTTTCATATCTTACTCCGCCGCTCGGATATTTTCATTATTCAGCTGCAAATCCTTGGAGTTTGCAATTTCTTTCAAACGCTCTGAACGAATCAATTCATTGACCTCTTGCTTGGCATCGTCGAGCTCGGTTTTCTTTTCTTCGATTTGAGCATTGACCTTGGTTAATTCATTCTGAACTTGTAATAGCTTGGTTTGCATAAACACAACACTAAATGCCAGGATAATCATTGTTGCAGCAATCGAAACATAGAAGGCCTTTTCCACACGTGAAAAACCTTTAAACTTCGTTTGCAATAACTGGCTTGTTTTTTCGATTCTTTCTGCCATGTTTTTCCTCTTACTTGTGAATTTTTCTAGCCACGCGCAACTTGGCTGAATGCGAACGATTGTTGGCTGCTAGCTCTTCAGCACTTGGCAAGATTGGCTTGCGGGAGACCAATTCCATCTTGGGCTTAAGGTCATCTGGAATGAAGGGCAAGCCTTTGGGAACTTCCACTGTTGAAGCTTCTTTGAATAGCTGCTTGGTCAAGCGGTCTTCCAACGAATGGAAGGTAATGACCGAGATTCTACCATCCAAAGCCAGCATGTCCATGGCCTGCTGGATAGATTCATCTGCAGCGCCCAGCTCATCATTGACTTCGATTCGGATAGCCTGGAAAATCTGCTTGGCAGGGTGTCCCTTTTTCTTGAGTTCCTTGGCAGGCTTGGCTGACTTGATAATCTCTGCCAACTCCGTCGTTGTCTCAATGGGTTTCACCTCACGCGCTTGCTCAATCTTACGGGCAATCTGTTTAGAGAATTTATCCTCACCATACTTGAAAAAGATCCGAACCAAGTCATGATAGTCATAATGATTGACCACTTCATAGGCCGTCAGACGAGCTTCCTGATTCATCCGCATATCCAGTGGTGCATCCTTTTTATAAGAAAAGCCACGCTCACGCTGATCCAGCTGAGGACTGGACACACCCAAGTCATAACAAATTCCATCAATTTCCTGGACACCAGCCTCCTGCAAACGTGCCTGCAAATGACGGGAGTTATCCTTGATAAAGGTTATCATCCCCTTTTCGATATAGGGTGCCAACCGTTTTTGCGCATTGTCAATGGCATTCTGGTCCTGGTCAAAGGCATAGAGATGCCCTTTTTCGCTCAATTTACTTAATAAATATTCGCTATGGCCTGCTCCGCCCAAAGTCGCATCAACGTAGATACCGTCAGGTTTTACGTCCAGCATATCAATCGTTTCATGAAGCAAGACCGTTACATGATGAAATTCTTTTGTCATATCTTATCTATTTTACCACAAATCTGACCAGCTTGCACTTGTCAGACAAGGCTAAGTTTCTTCGAAAAAAATTCTCAAAAATATGTCATATATACTTGACATCTCATCCCCGAAAGAATATAATATAGTCAAATATATACGACATATCAAAAAGGAGACCCTATGAATCGTGTGAAAGAATTCCGCAAGGAACTGGGCATTTCCCAGCTCGAGCTCGCCAAAGATATCGGTGTCTCGAGACAGACCATCAACATGATTGAAAACGACAAGTACAATCCAACCCTGGAACTCTGTCTCAACCTCGCCCGCAGCCTCCAAACTGACCTCAATAGCCTCTTTTGGGAAGACGATTTTTAAAAAAGGAGCAAACAAATGAAAAAAGAAACTCTCACTGAAAAACTCATCAAACGCACATACGGTATTTCTGGTCCCCTTGACGAACACAAACGGCGCGAGGCCGATCGTATCGGGAATCAGGTCTTTATTGTCCTCTTTTATCTGATGACATTTGGCAATCTTATCCCGCTCGTTCTTGCCTATAAATACCCGCAAATTGTCGCTATCGGCTATCCTCTCGTGGTGTTTGGCATTTCGATGATGGTTGCCCTCTATGTGGTCTCTCAAACCAAGAAAACGGGCATCACAGCTATTGATCCCGAAATGCTGAGTCAAAATGAAAGTAAACAGCTACATTTTCCGGGTCTAAAAGCCGGTCTGATTTACGGCATAGGCATGTTCTTTGGAATACCGCTTCTGAATGTCCTAACCGATGATAGCAAGGATTATCTTAGTTCTCTTTTAAATGCAGGACATTTTGTATCAACTATCCTAGCTACCTTCTTCTTCGGATTGACCATACAAATTATCGTCTCTCTTCGCATTCGAAAATCCAAGAAAGACCAAGAAGACGACTAGGAGGTGCCTTATGAAATCACTAGCTAGACTACTGATCAGTCATGTTTTTATCAGTATCTTTGTTACCTTTTTCCTACTTTCTGGACATATTGAGCATCCTTTCTTGATTATCTTTCTTTTATTCCTTCCTGTATTGAACAAGGGACAGAGATTCCAGAAAATCCAATCAAAAAAAATACGTCTTCTAAACGTATCTCTCTGTTTTATCCTCGTATCCTTTCCACAACTTTTAACAAATCCTATGGATTGGAGATACCTGGTATTTCTAATAATCTGTATCATTTTTAGCTTGATTTACTTCTATACTCTCTATCAACTCTTTAAAGAAGTCAATCAAAAATCGCTCATTTAGGAGGTTACTCCCATGAAAAAAGAAGATTTCACCACTCGCTTACTCAAACTATTCTTTCACATACAAGGGCCTTTTGATGAATGCCGTCAAGAGATGATTTACAAGGCTGGTGCCCGTGCCTTGATCCAAATCGTTTACTCCTCCCTCCTACTCTTCTTGTTCTATCTCCTATTTGGACGCTTCATAGAGTTGGTTCGAGATGCCATGCCCTACCTCTATTTTGGACTTATCTTCGCCCTCTCATCTAGGGCGAGACTAGCAGTTCGCGACTTACATTTGGACAAGGATGACCAGTCCGAGATTCATCACAAAAGCTACAGCAAAAGTCAAATCAACGTTCGTAGTTGGGGTGTATTCCTCAGCATTCAGCTTGGTCTCTTCCTATTACTAATTTTTCATAAACTCTTTGTTCAACATCTTCCCCTTGACACCTTTTGGGAAAATCTCTCCCAGTTCGATAAAACGCTCCCTTTACTAGTCTTGGGATTGGGAATTGGTGCCATCTTTGGAACCATGACCTATGCCTTTTTATCGGAACACGTTAAAAAATAGACCAAGATTCGCTAATTTCTCATTTTATAGGCAAAGAATCCCACCTAGCTCATTCTAGGTGGGATTTCCTCTTCAATTCATAGGATAATTTCCAAAATATCTACTGACCCTCGTCACCAATTCTCCCATTGGGTTTCGACTTTCACCTCACCATAATTGCTTGGCGAGTATTTACTGTCATAAATCGAGCACCAGTCTTTCAAGACTTTTTGATTGACGATTTCGTCGTAGTAAGAATCCAAATCCTTGGCAGTGATACCGTACTGCTCTAGGTAAGATTTTACCTGAGCCTCATCTTTAATGTATGTTTCTGATCTAATTTCATAAATCATAATTTTTTTAACTAATAATTTTTTCTTAAATTCATAATGAATAACAAAGTTAATTTCTTCTCCTGAGTTAGCATATCTTTCAAACCAAATATTTACACCTTTACTACTACCATCAAAATTAAACCGTAGTTCTAAATTCTTCACATCGCTTCCAAGAGAAGAATCATCGTATGTTATTATTGATTCATACTTATCCGTTTCATTCATATTCGAATCATAAAGCTTTCGATTTTTTACTGTCACATTTTTTAAGTCTTTGAAGTTATAATGGCCCAAATAATTTTTTGCTGTTTCTTGGTAAATCTCATCAAAAATGTTTTTAGGTTGTTTAGGAAAAAAGTAAAAACAAAATAATACAACTAGTAAGACTAAAGCTACTAAACCGAGGATTTTCTTCATGTTATCACCTTATCACCAATTCTCCCACTGGGTTTCAATCTTGACATCACCATAGTTGCTTGGCGAGTACTTGCTGTCATAAATCGAACACCAGTCCTTCAAGACTTTCTGGTTTACGATTTCGTCGAAGTAAGAATCCAAATCCTTAGCTGTAATACCGTACTGCTCTAAGTAGGATTTCACTTGGGCCTCGTCTTCAATAGATTTATCAGTTCCATCTTGGTTTATGAGTAACTGTAGACTTTTTTGAAATAATTTTTCTTTTGTAAGATACCTACCAAAAATGAAAATTCGTACCCCATTACTTAATTCCTTCTCAAAAGAAACGAAGACTGTATTTGTGTCTTTTGTAAAATGAAATATTAAATCAATATTTTTATATTCATATGGAGCTTTCTGTTTTTGATAAAGCACATAAGAATAAAATTTAGAATCATCATACTCTTGATATTTATGTACCTCAACGTCTTTCAACTTGTTAAAAACATTATTTCCTAGGTAGGTTTTCTCAGTTTCCTGGTAGATTTCATCAAAAATGTTTTTAGGTTGACGCACAAAAAAGTAGAAACAGGATGATACAATTATCACGAATAAGGCTACTAAACCAAGGATTTTCTTCATATTGTCACCAATTCTCCCACTGGGTTTCAACCTTGACATCGCCATAGTTGCTTGGCGAGTACTTGCTGTCATAAATGGAACACCAGTCTTTTAAGACTTTCTGGTTGACGATTTCGTCGTAATAAGAATCCAAGTCCTTAGCAGTGATACCATACTGCTCTAGGTAGGATTTCACCTGAGCTTCGTCTTCGATATAAGTTTCCGTATCTGCTTTCTTTAAACCTATTTTGACAAATTTTTTTAAAACACGATCCTTCCGAGTATAGTTATCCCATATTCTAACTCTAACATTTGGCCCAATTCGTTTTTCAAATGAGATTGAACTTAATTGTGTTTTTGTAGTAAAATTAAAACCAATTTCGATTTCAAAATACTCTTCTGGGGTATGGTATTT
>CAJZDE010000019.1:0-13410 GCA_915063165.1 uncultured Streptococcus sp. | reverse complement strand
ACCTGCGACCGTTCGCTTAGAAGGCGAATGCTCTATCCAGCTGAGCTATGAGACCTAACATGACCATTCTATCAAAAAACAAGAGCTAAGTCAATCTTCTATTTGTGGTAAGGGGAACCCTGTTGAATTGTAAAAGCACGGTAAATTTGTTCAACTAAAACCAATCTCATTAACTGATGTGGTAATGTCAGACGTCCAAAACTGACAGAAAGATTGGCCCTATTTTTTACAACAGGAGCTAGACCCAAACTTCCTCCAATGATAAAAGTAAGCGTTGAGTATCCTTTTATAGAAGCTTGCTCTAGTTGCTTACTCAATTCCTCTGAGGAGAGTGTTTTTCCTTCAATGGCTAGTACAACGACAAAGTCTCTTTCTCCAACCTTAGAAAGAATTCTTTCACCTTCTGTTTCCAAGATTTTTTGATTTTCTAATTCACTGACTTTGTCAGGTGTCTTCTCATCAGTGAGCTCAATCATTTCTAATTTGGCGAAACGTGAAATTCGTTTGGTATATTCAGCAATTCCATCTTTAAGGTATTTTTCTTTTAATTTTCCTACTGTTACAATTTTTATTTTCATTCTTCTATTCTATCATATTCACACTTCATTTCACATCTTATACACACAAAAATCATTTAAAATTACTAGTGAATTCACAGAATAAAGCGAGTTATCCACAACTTGTGTAAAACTTTAAGCTTTTAAGTTTGGATTAAGTTAATAGGTTTATAATCTGAGTAAATAAATAATAAACGGAGGCGTTTATGAAACACTTACAAAAATTTTACAAAAAAGGAGTTAAAGTTCTAATAATCATTCTAATCGGATTTTTAAGTGGTGCCTTAGGAAGTTTCGTAACATTACAACTTTATCAAAAACAAGGAAATCAAGCTACGAATAATAATTCTGGCACTGTCACTCAAACATCCTATAAGAATGAAAATTCAACCACTCAAGCAGTAAATAAAGTTAAGGATGCTGTTGTCTCAATCATTACTTATTCTTCTTCTAGCAGTAGACAAAGTAGTGTATTTAATGCTGACGACACTAATTCTGATTCAGACAATCAACAAATCGCAAGTGAGGGATCAGGTGTTATCTATAAAAAGGATGATAAAGATGCCTATCTTGTAACTAATACTCACGTTATCAATGGAGCTTCAAAAGTTGATATCCGCTTAGCAGATGGTACTAAGGTTCCTGGTGAAATTGTCGGATCTGATACCTTCTCTGATATTGCTGTCGTTAAAATTCCTTCAGAAAAAGTTCCAACAGTGGCAGAATTTGGGGATTCAAGTCAACTTAGTGTTGGAGAAACAGCGATTGCTATCGGTAGTCCTCTAGGTTCAGAATATGCTAATACAGTTACACAGGGGATTATTTCAAGTCTTAATCGAAATGTTTCTCTAAAATCTGAAGATGGTCAAGCTATTTCAACAAAAGCCATTCAAACAGATACAGCCATTAACCCTGGTAACTCTGGTGGTCCACTTGTAAACATTCAAGGACAAGTAATTGGTATTACATCAAGTAAAATTGCAAGTAATGGTGGGACATCTGTAGAAGGTCTTGGTTTTGCAATTCCTTCAAACGATGCACAAAATATCATTAAACAGCTTGAAAGTAATGGTAAAGTGACTCGTCCAGCTCTTGGAATTCAAATGGTCAATCTGTCAAATGTTGGAGCTAGTGATCTTAGAAAACTTAACATTCCAAGTGGCCTCACTTCAGGTGTAGTTGTTCGATCTGTTCAAAATAATATGCCAGCAAATGGACATCTTCAAAAATACGATGTCATTACCAAAGTTGACGACAAAGAGATTGCCTCATCAACAGACCTACAACATGCTCTTTACAATCATGCTATTGGAGATACTATCAAAGTAACCTACTACCGTAATGGTAAGGAGGAAACAACCTCAATTAAACTAGATAAGAATTCTAGTGATTTAGAGTCTTAATTGACATCAGTGTAAAGAAAACTTTACAGAAAGTAAAAGATATGTTAGTGTAGAATCATGGAAAAATTTGAAATGATTTCTATCTCTGAAATACAAAAGAATCCTTACCAACCTCGGAAAGAATTTGATGCAGATAAATTAAAGGAATTAGCTCAGTCAATTAAAGAAAATGGGCTCATCCAACCAATCATCGTTCGTCAATCTCCTGTAATTGGTTATGAAATCCTTGCAGGAGAGAGACGATATCGAGCTTCTCTCTTGGCTGGTCTGACTTCTATTCCAGCCGTTGTAAAGCACCTCTCAGATCAGGAAATGATGATCCAGTCAATCATTGAGAATTTGCAGAGAGAAAATTTAAATCCTGTTGAAGAAGCACGCGCCTATGAATCTTTAGTAGAAAAAGGATTTACTCACACTGAGATAGCGGATAAAATGGGGAAATCTCGTCCTTATATCACTAATTTTATTCGTTTGCTTTCCCTACCAGAATATATCTTAACTGAAGTAGAAAATGGAAAAATTTCTCAAGCGCATGCACGTTCTCTAGTTGGTTTAGACAAAGAGCAGCAAGGCTATTTCTTCCAACTAATCAAAAATGAAGATATTTCTGTGAGAAAGTTAGAAGCACTTCTTACAGAGAAAAAACACAAGAAGCAAAAAAAAAGTGATTCTTTCATCAAAGACGAAGAAGATAAATTAAAAAAACTACTCGGTTTAAGTGTAGAAATTAAACTTTCAAAAAAAGATACTGGAAAGATTATTATCTCCTTTTCAAGTCAAGAAGAATACGATAGAATTATTAACAGCCTGAGATAAGGCTGTTCTTTTATTTTCTCAACCCACAAATTTATCCACCAATTTTTTTATCAAAAAGCCTAATAAATCAAGGATTTTTCTATTTATCCCCAACCTGTGGATAAATACTACTAACATTGTGGATTCTTTTTCCCAATCTGTGGAAAAATCCTATTATCTATGGTAAAATAAGTCTAGCACTAAACTACTAAAATCATAGTAAAGGAGGAAAATTAGTTGAAAGAAAAGCAATTTTGGAATCGTATTTTAGAATTTGCTCAAGAAAGATTGACTCGATCTATGTATGATTTCTATGCTACACCTGCTGAACTCATCAAAGTAGAAGAAAATACAGCTACTATATTTCTACCGAGATCAGAGATGGAAATGGTGTGGGAAAAGCAATTAAAAGATATTATCATTGCTGCTGGTTTTGAAATGTATGATTCTGAAATCAAACCTCACTATATTTTCACTAAACCTCAGAGTACAGAATCTCCTCAAGTAAATGATACGAATAGTGTCTCTACTTACGATTACACACCTGCACTACCAACGATTCCCTATTCTGAAACAGGATTAAAAGAAAAATATACCTTTGATAACTTTATTCAAGGTGATGGGAATGTTTGGGCGGTATCTGCTGCACTAGCTGTATCTGAAGATTTAGCTCTGACCTATAATCCTCTTTTCATCTATGGAGGACCTGGTCTTGGAAAGACTCACTTGCTCAATGCGATTGGAAATGAGATTTTGAAAAATATTCCTGATGCGCGTGTCAAGTACATTCCTGCCGAAAGCTTTATCAATGACTTTCTTGAACACTTGCGACTTGGGGAAATGGAAAAGTTCAAAAAGACTTACCGTAGTCTTGATCTCTTGTTGATCGATGATATCCAATCTCTCAGTGGCAAAAAAGTCGCGACCCAGGAAGAATTTTTCAATACCTTCAATGCTCTTCATGATAAACAGAAACAGATTGTCCTAACCAGTGATCGAAGTCCTAAACACCTAGAAGGTCTTGAGGAAAGACTTGTCACGCGCTTTAGCTGGGGATTAACGCAAAATATCACCCCTCCTGACTTTGAGACACGTATCGCCATTCTTCAAAGTAAAACAGAGCATTTGGATTACCATTTCCAAAGTGATACTCTGGAATACTTGGCTGGCCAATTTGATTCAAATGTTCGAGAATTGGAAGGAGCAATCAACGATATCACTTTAATTGCCAGAGTAAAGAAAATTAAGGATATCACTATTGATATTGCTGCAGAAGCTATTAGAGCACGTAAACAAGACGCCCGCCAGATACTTGTTATTCCAATTGAGAAAATCCAAACTGAAGTTGGTAATTTTTATGGAGTGAGTGTTAAAGAAATGAAGGGGACGAGACGAGTTCAAAACATCGTTTTAGCGCGTCAAGTTGCCATGTACCTAGCTAGAGAACTGACAGATAACAGTCTTCCAAAAATCGGAAAAGAATTTGGCGGAAAGGATCACACCACCGTTATTCATGCCCATGCTAAAATCAAATCATTGATTGACGAAGACGATAATTTACGTTTAGAAATAGAAGCAATCAAAAAGAAAATTAAGTAGCTTGTGGATAAATTTTCCTTTCTTATCTTTTTTATCCACATTTTTTAAACAAGCTTAGAAGCTTAAGTTTACTAAATAGCACTCAGTTTTCCACAGAATTCACACACTCTATTATTACTATTAACTTTCTAATACTAAAAATAAATAAAGGAGAATCCATGATTCATTTTTCAATCAATAAAAATTTATTTCTACAAGCATTAAATACTACAAAACGAGCAATAAGCTCTAAAAATGCTATTCCAATTTTATCAACAATCAAAATTGACGTTACCAATGAAGGAATTACTTTAATTGGCTCAAACGGTCAAATTTCTATTGAAAATTTCATTTCTCAAAAGAATGTGGATGCTGGTCTCTTGATCACTTCTTTGGGTTCGATTCTTCTTGAAGCCTCTTTCTTTATCAATGTTGTATCCAGCCTTCCAGATGTAACGCTTGATTTCAAAGAGATTGAACAAAAACAAATTGTCTTAACAAGTGGCAAATCAGAAATTACTCTAAAAGGAAAAGATAGCGAACAGTACCCACGAATCCAAGAAATTTCAGCTAGCACACCTTTGGTTCTTGAAACCAAACTACTCAAGAAAATTATCAATGAAACAGCTTTTGCTGCAAGTACGCAAGAAAGTCGTCCAATTTTGACTGGTGTCCATTTTGTTTTGAGCCAACACAAGGAACTAAAAACAGTTGCGACAGACTCTCATCGCCTTAGCCAGAAGAAATTGACTCTTGAAAAAAATGGAGATGATTTCGATGTGGTAATTCCTAGTCGTTCTCTCCGCGAATTTTCAGCGGTATTTACAGATGATATTGAAACTGTAGAGATTTTCTTTGCAAATAATCAAATCCTCTTTAGAAGCGAAAATATTAGCTTCTACACTCGTCTCCTAGAAGGTAATTATCCTGATACAGATCGCTTGATTCCAACAGACTTTAACACTACAATTACTTTTGATGTGGTTAATTTGCGTCAATCTATGGAGCGTGCACGTCTCTTATCAAGTGCAACTCAAAACGGTACTGTGAAGCTTGAAATTAAAGGTGGAGTTGTTAGCGCCCATGTTCACTCTCCAGAAGTTGGTAAAGTAAACGAAGAAATCGATACGGAGCAAGTGACTGGGGATGATTTGACTATTAGTTTCAACCCAACTTACTTGATTGATTCTCTCAAGGCTTTAAATAGCGAAAAGGTTACTATTAGCTTTATCTCAGCAGTTCGTCCATTTACTCTTGTACCAGCAGATACTGACGAAGACTTCATGCAGCTTATCACACCAGTTCGAACAAATTAAGTGAAAGAGGTTGAGCCTGGCTCGCCTCTTTTATGATATAATCGAAAAAGAAAAGGAGAGTAGTATGTATCAAGTTGGAAATTTTGTTGAAATGAAAAAACCACATGCTTGCACCATCAAGTCAACAGGTAAAAAGGCCAATCGTTGGGAAATTACACGTGTAGGGGCAGATATCAAAATAAAGTGTAGCAATTGTGACCACCTTGTCATGATGAGTCGCTATGATTTTAAACGAAAAATGAATAAGATTATTGACTAAGAACCCTTAGTTAGAGGGTTAGCAAGTTTTCCCTTTTTGTGTTATAATGTTAGGGATTGAAATGAGAACGGAGAATGAGAAACTATGGCTTTAACAGCAGGTATCGTTGGTTTGCCAAACGTTGGTAAATCAACCCTTTTTAATGCAATTACAAAAGTAGGAGCAGAGGCAGCAAACTACCCATTTGCGACTATTGATCCAAATGTTGGAATGGTAGAAGTTCCAGATGAACGCCTACAAAAACTAACTGAAATGATCACACCTAAAAAGACAGTCCCAACAACCTTTGAATTTACAGATATTGCAGGGATTGTAAAAGGAGCATCAAAAGGAGAAGGTCTAGGAAATAAATTCTTGGCTAATATCCGTGAAGTAGATGCGATTGTTCATGTAGTTCGTGCTTTTGATGATGAAAATGTTATGCGCGAGCAAGGACGTGAAGACGCCTTTGTGGATCCACTTGCAGATATTGATACCATTAACCTAGAGTTGATTCTTGCTGACTTAGAATCAGTTAATAAACGCTATGCGCGTGTAGAAAAGATGGCACGTACGCAAAAAGATAAGGAATCTGTGGCAGAGTTTAACGTCCTTCAAAAAATTAAACCAGTCCTTGAAGATGGAAAATCAGCACGTACCATTGAATTCACAGATGAAGAGCAAAAAGTAGTCAAAGGTCTCTTCCTTTTAACCACTAAACCAGTTCTTTATGTTGCTAATGTGGATGAAGATGTCGTTTCAGATCCAGATTCTATCGAATATGTGAAACAAATTCGCGAATTTGCAGCGACAGAAAATGCAGAGGTAGTTGTTATTTCCGCGCGTGCTGAAGAAGAAATTTCTGAGTTAGATGATGAAGATAAGCAAGAGTTTCTTGAAGCACTTGGCTTGACAGAATCAGGTGTTGATAAGTTGACTCGTGCAGCTTACCACTTGCTTGGACTTGGAACTTATTTCACAGCTGGTGAAAAAGAAGTTCGCGCTTGGACCTTTAAGCGTGGTATGAAAGCTCCTCAAGCAGCTGGTATTATCCACTCAGACTTTGAAAAAGGCTTTATTCGTGCAGTAACCATGTCATATGAGGATCTAGTGAAATACGGATCTGAAAAGGCTGTAAAAGAAGCTGGGCGCTTGCGTGAAGAAGGAAAAGAATATATCGTTCAAGATGGCGATATCATGGAATTCCGCTTTAACGTTTAATAACATTTAATAAATAGTGTCAATTAGGTTGGAAAAAAATTCCAACCCTTTTGGCTTTTGAAAGGAAAAATAAATGACAAAATTACTTGTTGGATTAGGAAATCCAGGGGATAAATATTTTGAAACCAAGCACAATGTTGGATTTATGTTGATTGACCAATTGGCCAAAAAACAAAATGTCACTTTTACACATGATAAGATATTTCAAGCTGACCTAGCATCTTTTTTTCTTAATGGTGAAAAAATTTATCTTGTCAAACCAACGACCTTTATGAATGAAAGCGGAAAAGCTGTCCATGCTTTATTGACTTACTATGGTTTGGATATTGAAGATTTACTCGTTATTTACGACGACCTTGACATGGAAGTTGGAAAAATTCGTTTAAGAGCAAAGGGCTCAGCAGGTGGTCATAATGGGATCAAATCTATTATTCAACATATAGGTACTCAGGTCTTTAATCGTGTTAAAATAGGTATCGGAAGACCTAAAAAAGATATGTCAGTGGTTCACCATGTTTTAAGTAAGTTTGATCAGGATGACTATGTAGGTGTTTTACAGTCGATTGACAAGGTTGACGATGCTGTAAACTACTATTTACAAGAGAAAAACTTTGAGAAAACAATGCAGAGGTATAATGGTTAAATGGTGACTTTATTAGATTTATTCTCAGAAAATGACCAGATAAAAAAATGGCATCAAAATCTGATAAATAAGAAAAGACAACTAATACTTGGTTTATCAACGTCTACCAAGGCTCTTGCAATTGCAAGTAGCCTAGAAAAAGAAAATAAGGTTGTGTTACTGACTTCAACTTATGGAGAAGCAGAAAGAATTATCAGTGATCTTCTTTCTCTCTTAGGAGAGGAACTTGTCTATCCTTTTTTGGTCGATGACTCTCCTATGGTAGAGTTTTTGATGTCTTCGCAAGAAAAAATCATTTCGCGAGTTGAAGCCTTGCGTTTTTTAACTGATTCATCTAAGAAAGGGATTTTAGTTTGTAATATCGCAGCGAGTCGGTTGATTTTACCCTCTCCGACTAGATTTAAAGAAAGTATTATAAAAATTGCAGTTGGAGAAGAATATGACCAACACGAGCTACTTCACCAGTTAAAGGAAATTGGATATCGAAAAGTTACTCAAGTACAGACCCAAGGGGAGTTTAGTATTCGAGGAGATATTTTAGATATTTTTGAGATGTCTCAGTTAGAACCTTTCCGAATCGAGTTTTTTGGCGATGAAGTAGATGGTATTCGTACTTTTGAAGTCGAAACACAATTATCAAAAGAAAATCAGACAGAACTAACCATCTTTCCAGCTAGTGATATACTTTTAAAAGAAAGTGACTATTTACGAGGTCAGTCAGCTTTAGAAAAGCAAATTTCGAAGACTCTATCGCCGATTTTGAAATCCTATCTAGAAGAAATTTTGTCAAGTTTTCATCAAAAACAAGTACATTCAGATAGTCGAAAGTTTTTGTCCTTATGTTATGATAAAACATGGACTGTATTTGATTATATTGAAAAAGATACACCATTATTCTTTGATGACTATCAAAAATTGATGAATCAGTATGAAGCCTTTGAAAGAGAATTAGCGCAATACTTTATAGAAGATTTACAGAATGGTAAATCATTTTCTGAGATGCAGTATTTTGCAGATACAGAGCAAACCTATAAAAAACAAAGTCCAGTTACCTTTTTCTCCAATCTGCAAAAGGGTTTAGGAAATCTCAAGTTTGATCACATATATCAATTTAATCAATACCCCATGCAAGAATTCTTCAATCAGTTTTCTTTTCTTAAAGAAGAAATTGAGCGATATAAAAAAATGGACTACACTATTATCTTGCAGTCTAGCAATTCAATGGGCAGTAAAACATTGGAGGATGTTTTAGAGGAATATCAGATCAAATTGGATTCCAAAGATAAGACAAGTATCTGTAAAGAATCTGTAAACTTGATTGAGGGTAATCTAAGACATGGTTTTCATTTTGTAGATGAAAAAATTCTCTTTATTACTGAACATGAGATTTTTCAAAAGAAATTAAAACGTCGTTTTAGAAGACAACATGCTTCAAATGCAGAGCGATTAAAAGATTATAATGAACTTGAAAAAGGAGACTATGTTGTTCACCATATCCATGGAATTGGTCAATATCTAGGGATTGAAACAATTGAAATCAAAGGGATTCACCGTGATTATGTCAGTGTACAGTATCAAAATGGTGACCAAATCTCCATCCCAGTAGAACAGATTCAGTTACTGTCTAAATATGTTTCAAGTGATGGGAAACCTCCAAAACTCAATAAATTAAATGATGGTCATTTCAAAAAGGCCAAGCAAAAAGTTAAGAACCAGGTAGAGGATATAGCTGACGATTTAATCAAGCTTTATTCTGAGCGTAGTCAGTTGAAGGGGTTTGCTTTCTCAGCTGATGATGATGAGCAACATGCTTTTGATGATGCTTTCCCTTATGTTGAAACGGATGATCAACTTCGCAGTATTGAGGAAATCAAGAGAGATATGCAGGATTCTCACCCCATGGATCGACTTTTGGTTGGAGATGTTGGTTTTGGGAAGACTGAAGTAGCAATGCGTGCTGCTTTTAAGGCAGTCAATGATCACAAACAGGTGGTCGTTCTAGTTCCAACGACGGTTTTAGCGCAACAGCACTATACGAATTTTAAGGAACGATTCCAAAATTTTGCTGTTAATATTGATGTGTTGAGTCGCTTTAGAAGTAAAAAAGAGCAGGCAGAAACACTTGAAAAACTAAAGAATGGTCAAGTCGATATTTTGATTGGAACGCATCGTGTTTTGTCAAAAGATGTTGTGTTTTCAGATTTGGGATTGATGATTATTGATGAGGAACAACGATTCGGTGTTAAACATAAGGAAACTTTGAAAGAACTGAAAAAACAAGTAGATGTTCTAACCTTGACAGCAACGCCAATCCCTCGTACTCTCCACATGTCTATGCTGGGAATCCGAGATTTGTCTGTTATTGAAACTCCTCCAACCAATCGCTATCCTGTTCAAACCTATGTATTAGAGAAGAATGATAGTGTCATTCGTGATGCTGTCTTGCGTGAAATGGAGCGTGGAGGTCAAATTTACTATCTTTACAATAAGGTTGACACGATTGACCAGAAGGTTTCGGAATTACAGGAGTTGATTCCAGAGGCTTCGATTGGGTATGTTCATGGACAAATGAGTGAAATTCAGTTGGAAAATACTCTACTTGATTTCATTGAAGGTCAGTATGATATTTTGGTGACGACTACTATTATTGAGACAGGGGTAGATATTCCAAATGCCAATACCTTATTTATTGAAAATGCAGACCATATGGGTTTGTCAACCTTATATCAGTTAAGAGGAAGAGTCGGTCGTAGTAATCGTATTGCTTATGCCTATCTCATGTATCGTCCAGAAAAATCAATCAGTGAAGTTTCTGAGAAGAGATTAGAAGCGATTAAGGGATTTACAGAATTAGGATCAGGATTTAAGATTGCGATGCGAGATCTTTCGATTCGTGGAGCAGGAAATCTCCTAGGAAAATCCCAGTCTGGTTTCATTGATTCTGTTGGTTTTGAATTGTATTCGCAGTTACTAGAGGAAGCTATTGCTAAACGGAATGGTAAAGGGAATAAAAGAAGCAAAGGAAATGCTGAGTTGATTTTACAAATTGATGCTTATCTTCCTGATACTTATATTTCTGACCAACGACATAAGATTGAAATTTACAAGAAAATTCGTCAAATTGACAATCGTGTCAACTATGAAGAACTACAAGAAGAATTGATGGATCGCTTTGGAGAATACCCAGATGTAGTAGCCTACCTTTTAGAGATTGGTTTGGTTAAGTCATATTTGGACAAGGTATTTGTAGAACGTGTGGAAAGAAAAGAAAATAAGATTACAGTTCAATTTGAAAAAGTCACTCAACGGCTATTCTTGGCTCAAGATTATTTTAAAGCCTTATCCGCAACTAACTTAAAAGCAGCCATAGCTGAGAATAAGGGATTAATGGAAGTCGTATTCGATGTCCGGAACAAGAAGAATTATGAAATTTTAGAAGGTCTTCTGATTTTTGGAGAAAGTTTATTAGAGATAAAAGAATCAAAGGAAGCAAATCCCATTTAACATTTTTCTTCTATAAAAGGGATAAAAATGGTACAATAATAATTTGAGGTAATAAAAATGAGATTAGATAAGTATTTAAAAGTATCACGAATTATTAAGCGCCGCACAGTCGCAAAGGAAGTAGCAGATAAAGGTAGAATCAAGGTGAATGGAATCTTGGCCAAAAGTTCAACGGATTTGAAAGTTGATGACCAAGTTGAAATTCGCTTTGGAAATAAATTGTTGCTTGTAAAAGTACTGGAGATGAAAGATAGTACAAAAAAAGAAGATGCAGCAGGCATGTATGAAATTATCAGTGAAACACGGGTAGAAGAAAATGTCTAAAAATATTGTACAGATGAATAATTCTTTTATTCAAAATGAACATCAACGTCGTCGTTACCTGATGAAGGAGAGACAAAAAAGAAATCGTTTTATGGGTTGGGTCCTTATTTTGATGATTTTGTTGTTTATTTTACCAACTTATAACTTGGCCCAAAGCTATGATCAGCTACTGCAACGTCGTCAGCAATTGAAAGAGTTGAAAGAGCAGTACCAAACTCTTAGTGATGAAAAGGATAAGGAATCCGCCTTTGCAGCAAAGTTGAAAGATGAAGACTATGTAGCAAAATATGCACGCGCCAAGTACTATTACTCAAAGAAACGAGAAGCAATTTACACAATTCCTGATTTGCTTCCGAGGTAATGTCATGGAAAATTTATTGGAAGTTGTTGAGCAATTTTTAAGTTTATCAGATGAAAAATTAGAGGAATTGGCAGCTAAAAACCATTTATTACGATTACAAGAAGAAAGGGAAGAGAAGAATGCGTAAGTTCTTAGTAGTTTTATTGCTACCTGCTTTTATCATAACCTCAAGAGTAGTTAGCACAGAAAAACAGCTTCCTTACTCTTCGCAAGAAATTTATTATCTAACTGAGTCTGATTATGGATTCTACTATAAAGAAACTTTGGAATCTCCAATGGTTTACGGAGAAACAGCTGTCTATGCTAATGAGGATCTTATTAAGGAGTCTGGTAAATTGACTCCTGGAAATGCCTTTAAAATAGTAGAATGGCGTTTGAATAGACAAGGTATTCCTGTTTTTAAATTAGATAATCACCAGTTTATCCTTGCAGATAAGCGTTTGGTCTATGATAAAAGTCAAGTTCAAACTCAAAATAGACAAGTATGGTTGGAGCCAGGGTTTGTTATCTATAACAGTCCCTATAATGCGAAAGAAATTTCTTCGTCCCTCTCTCCCTATCAACTTGTAACGGTGGATAGAACTCTCTTTGCTGAGGGACAAGAATTTCTTCATATTGATCAAGTTGGGTGGGTATCCAAAGGGTTCGTCTCAGAAGAAGACAATCGCATCCAGAAGGTTCAAGAAGTTTTATCAAATAACTATCAGAACGAAAATTATTCTATTTATGTTAAACAACTGAGTACAGGTAAAGAGGCTGGGGTGAATGAAGACAGCAAACTCTATGCAGCTAGCATCTTGAAACTAGCCTACCTTTATTACGCTCAAGATAAGATAAATCAAGGGGAATATACGCTAGACAGTAGCTTCAAGTATATCCCAGAAGTAAATAGTTTCCCTGGGTCCTATAAACCAGAAGGTAGTGGTAGCTTACCTAAAAAAGAAGATAACAAAGAATACAGTCTTCAACAGTTAATTACCAAGGTAACAAAAGAGTCAGACAATGTTGCTCATAATATTTTAGGTTATTACGTGACCAATCAATCTGACGGGGCTTTCAAAGAAAAAATGTCCACCATTATGGGTGAAGATTGGGATGTGAATGATAAATTGACTTCTTCAAAAATGGCTGGAAAGGTCATGGAAGCTATTTATAATCAGAATGGTTTTGTCTTAGAGTCTCTAGGTAAGACTGATTTTGACAACCAACGAATCGCAAAAGGTGTTTCGGTTAAGGTAGCTCATAAAATTGGAGATGCCGACGAGTTTAAACATGACACTGCCATTGTCTATACGGATTCTCCTTTCGTTCTTTCCATTTTCACAAAAAATTCTGATTATGACACTATTGCTAAGATAGCTAAGGATGTCTATGAGGTTCTAAAATGAGGGAGCGGGATTTTTTAAATCATTTTCTCCAAAAAGAGTATTTCAAAAAACATTCTAAAGTCTTATTGGCTCTGTCTGGCGG
>CAJZDE010000018.1:0-13448 GCA_915063165.1 uncultured Streptococcus sp. | reverse complement strand
TTGCTGTTGTTTTTTCTTAAAATAGTAGAAGAAAGAGAGGAAAGGGTGGAATTATTCGTAATTCCATAGTTCAATCTGATTGTAAGACTAGCTTAGAATTGGCTTAACCCCCTCTTGAAAGCGTAAAACAAACTAGTCAGGAAAGTCACTTTATGGTATAATATAGAAGACTCAAAAAGAAACAGGAGAAAAAGAATGGATTTACTTTTAGCAATTATCTTGATTGTGTTAGCTTTTCTAGGAGGAGCTCTTGGAGGGATGTACTTGGTTCGTAAGCAAATCGAAAAAGAATTTGCGGACAACCCACGTTTGAATGCTGAGGCAGTTCGTGCTCTCTTGAGCGCAAATGGTCAAAAACCAAGCGAAGCCAAGGTACAACAAGTTTACCACCAAATCATCCGCCAACAAAAAGCAGCCCTTGCTAACAATAAAAAGAAAAAATAAATAGGAAAAGTCTGGGATGAAAGTTCCAGACTTCTCACTATGTTCAATAGTTCTCAAGGATAAGACTTTTTCCTTGCATTCTATTGATATTTGATTATGATTAAAAGAGAGGCAGTTGCCATTCTATCAAGCTGTCTATCCGTTCATTTAGGACGAGTAATTATGATGAACTATCAATCAGAAAAAAGACTAGAAAGAAGACTATATGGATAATCGACCAATTGGTTTTTTGGATTCGGGTGTCGGTGGCTTAACCGTTGTTCGTGAGCTCATGCGCCAGCTTCCCCATGAAGAAATCGTCTATATTGGAGATTCGGCACGGGCGCCCTATGGTCCCCGTCCTGCTGAGCAAATCCGTGAATATACTTGGCAGTTGGTCAACTTTCTCTTGACCAAGGATGTCAAAATGATTGTCATTGCTTGTAACACTGCGACTGCGGTCGTCTGGGAAGAAATCAAGGCCCAACTAGATATTCCTGTCCTAGGTGTGATTTTGCCGGGAGCTTCGGCAGCTATCAAGTCCAGTCAAGGTGGGAAAATCGGAGTAATTGGAACCCCCATGACAGTCCAATCAGATATCTACCGTCAGAAAATCCATGATCTGGATCCGGACTTACAGGTGGAGAGTTTGGCCTGTCCAAAGTTTGCCCCCTTGGTGGAGTCTGGTGCCCTGTCAACCAGTGTCACCAAGAAAGTGGTCTATGAAACCCTGCGACCCTTGGTTGGAAAGGTGGATAGCCTGATTTTGGGTTGTACCCATTACCCACTCCTTCGCCCCATCATCCAAAATGTCATGGGACCAAAGGTTCAGCTCATCGATAGTGGGGCAGAGTGTGTACGGGATATCTCGGTTTTGCTGAACTATTTTGAAATCAATCGTAGCCGAGATGCGGGACCTCTTCAACATCGTTTTTACACAACAGCCAATAGCCAAAGTTTTGCCCAAATTGGAGCAGAATGGTTGGAAAAAGAGATTCATGTGGAGCATGTAACTTTATGACAAACAAAATTTACGAATACAAGGATGACCAGGACTGGTATGTCGGTGTCTGGGATGTCTATGGAGGTATCTACAGCCTCATCAAAGATCCTCTCGAGCTTGATTTTATGGATTTAGCGCGGATTTTTCGTGACGAAGAAAATGGCTTTCCGATTACGATAACGGTGATGCGCTGGTCTTCTAACTTCCGTCTGCTCTCCTTTATCGTTGAGATTTTAAATGCTGAAGCAGGTCGCAATCTAGAAGTCATCCAACGTCAGGGAGCCCTGCTCTTGGTTGAAAATGGACAGCTTTTGCATGTCGAATTGCCTAAAGAAGGAGTCGATGTAGAAGCCTTCTTTGAAACTAACAAGGTCAGAGAAACTCTGCTCATTGCGACTCGTAACGAGGGCAAGACCAAGGAATTCCGAGCTATTTTTGACAAGTTAGGTTATGATGTGGAAAATCTCAATGACTATCCAGATCTACCTGAAGTAGCTGAAACAGGCATGACCTTTGAAGAAAATGCCCGCCTGAAGGCAGAAACGATTTCCCAATTAACAGGCAAGATGGTGCTAGCAGATGATTCAGGTCTCAAAGTCGATGTCCTCGGCGGTTTGCCAGGAGTCTGGTCAGCCCGTTTTGCAGGTGTGGGAGCAACTGATCGTGAAAACAATGCCAAACTCTTGCACGAATTGGCCATGGTCTTTGAACTCAAGGACCGCTCAGCCCAGTTCCATACAACCCTAGTCGTAGCTAGTCCAAACAAGGAAAGCTTGGTTGTCGAAGCTGACTGGCCAGGTTACATTAATTTTGAACCTAAGGGTGAAAATGGTTTTGGCTATGATCCGCTCTTCTTAGTAGGAGAAACTGGTAAATCATCAGCTGAATTAACCCTTGAAGAAAAAAATAGCCAATCCCACCGTGCCTTAGCCGTTAAGAAACTTTTGGAGGTATTTCCATCATGGCAAAGCAAACCATCATTGTAATGAGTGACTCCCACGGAGATAGCTTGATTGTGGAAGAAATCCGTGACCGCTATCTGGGTAAAGTTGATGCCATTTTTCACGATGGTGACTCAGAACTCCGTCCAGACTCTCCGCTTTGGGAGGGCATCCATGTCGTCAAAGGAAATATGGACTTTTATGCTGGCTACCCAGAACGTTTGGTGACTCAACTTGGTCCCACCAAGATCATACAGACGCATGGACACTTGTTTGACATCAATTTCAATTTTCAAAAGTTGGACTACTGGGCTCAGGAAGAAGATGCTGATATCTGTCTCTATGGTCACTTGCATGTGCCAAATGCTTGGATGGAAGGCAAAACACTCTTTTTAAATCCAGGCTCCATCAGCCAACCACGAGGGACTATCAGAGAATGCCTCTATGCCCGTGTGGAAATTGATGACAGCTATTTCAAAGTAGACTTTTTGACACGTGACCATGAGGTTTATCCAGGCTTGTCCAAGGAGTTTGCTCGATGATTGCCAAGGAATTTGAAGCATTTTTACTGGAGCAGGAAGAGACTTTTCTTACCCCCGCTGAGAATCTAGCAGCTTTGATTGATACCCATAATGCTGATCATGCGATTTTAGTGTTGAGCCAAATCACTTATACCCGTATCCCTGTTGTGACCTTTGACAAACGCTTTGTCGGGACTATTGGTTTGAGAGACATTTTGGCTTATCAAATGGAGCAAGGTTTGACGGATGAGCAGATGGCAAAGACAGACATCGTCAATATGACTAAGACAGATGTGGCAGTCGTCGCTCCAGACTATAACATCACAGAGGTCCTCCATAAACTGGTGGATGAACCTTTCTTGCCAGTGGTAGATGATGAAGGGATTTTTCAAGGAATCATCACGCGCAAGTCCATCCTCAAGGCCGTTAATGCCCTCTTGCATGACTTTAGTAAGGAATATGAGATTCGATGCAAATGAGAGATAGGATTTCAGACTTTTTAGGGGGAAAGCAGGGTTTGTCTGCCAATTCCAAGCAGTCCTATAAGTATGATTTGGAGCAATTTTTAGACATTGTAGGTGAGCGGATTTCTGAGACCGGTCTCAAGATTTACCAAGGCCAGCTAGCCAATCTAAAAATCAGCGCCCAGAAGAGAAAACTTTCGGCCTGCAACCAATTTCTCTACTTTCTCTATCAAAAAGGAGAAGTGGACAGTTTTTACCGTCTGGAATTAGCCAAACAAGCTGAAAAGAAGACTGAAAAGCCAGAGATTCTAAATTTAGACTCTTTTTGGCAGGAAAGTAACTATCCAGAAGGACGCTTGCTGGCGCTTCTTATCTTGGGAATGGGGCTCTTGCCGAGTGAGATTTTAGCTCTCAAGGTTGCAGATATCAATCTGGATTTTCAGGTGTTGCGCATTAACAAGGCTTCCCAACAGAGGATTGTCACCATACCCACGACCTTGATTCCAGAGCTAGAACCCTTGATGGGGCAGACCTATCTCTTTGAAAGGGGAGGGAAAGCCTATTCTCGTCAATGGGCCTTTCGTCAGCTGGAGTCCTTTGTCAAGGAGAAAGGTTTCCCAACCTTATCCGCTCAAGCCTTGCGGGAACAGTTCATTCTAAGACAAATAGAAAACAAGGTCGATTTGTACGAAATTGCAAAAAAATTAGGATTAAAAACAGTACTGACCTTAGAAAAATATAGATAATGGATATTAAATTAAAAGATTTTGAAGGGCCCCTGGACCTGCTCTTGCACTTGGTTTCTAGGTACCAGATGGATATCTACGATGTGCCCATTACGGAAGTTATCGAACAGTATCTAGCCTATGTCTCAACCTTGCAGGCCATGCGTCTGGAAGTAACGGGCGAGTATATGGTTATGGCCAGTCAGCTGATGCTGATCAAGAGCCGCAAGCTCTTGCCAAAGGTAGCAGAAGTGACAGACTTAGAGGATGACCTGGAACAAGACCTTCTCTCTCAAATCGAAGAATACCGCAAGTTCAAGCTCTTGGGTGAGCACTTGGAGGCTAAGCACCAAGATCGGGCCCAGTACTATTCCAAAGCGCCAACAGAGTTGATCTACGAAGATGCGGAGCTTGTGCATGACAAGACGACCATTGACCTCTTTTTGGCTTTTTCAAATATCCTAGCCAAGAAAAAAGAGGAATTTGCTCAGAATCATACAACTATCTTGCGAGATGAATATAAGATTGAGGACATGATGGTCATCGTAAAAGAGTCCTTGACTGGACGAGACCAGTTGCGCTTGCAGGATTTGTTCAAGGAAGCCCAGAATGTCCAAGAGGTTATTACCCTCTTTTTGGCGACCCTAGAGTTAATCAAAACCCAGGAACTGATCCTCGTGCAAGAGGAGAGTTTCGGAGATATCTATCTCATGGAAAAGAAGGAAGAAAATCAAGAGGCACAAAGCTAGACTTGATAGAGAGGAAAGATGAGTACTTTAGCAGAAATAGAAGCGCTCTTGTTTGTGGCAGGTGAAGATGGGATTCGGGTTCGTCAGTTGGCTGAACTCCTATCACTTCCACCGACAGGCATCCAACAGAGTTTAGAAAAATTAGCCCAGAAGTATGAAAAAGACCAAGAGTCGAGCTTGTCCCTGATCGAGACAGGTGGTGCATACAGATTGGTCACCAAGCCTCAATTTGCAGCGATTTTGAAGGAATACTCCAAGGCGCCCATCAACCAAAGTTTGTCTCGGGCTGCCCTTGAGACCTTGTCCATCGTTGCCTACAAGCAACCTATTACCCGAATTGAGATTGATGCTATTCGTGGGGTTAATTCTAGTGGAGCTCTAGCTAAGCTACAAGCTTTTGAATTGATAAGAGAAGATGGGAAAAAAGAAGTTTTGGGGCGCCCCAACCTCTATGCGACTACGGATTATTTCCTAGATTACATGGGGATTAACCATTTAGAAGAATTGCCAGTGATTGATGAGCTTGAGATTCAAGCCCAAGAAAGCCAATTATTTGGTGAAAGGATAGAAGAAGATGAGAATCAATAAGTATATTGCCCACGCAGGTGTGGCCAGTAGGAGAAAAGCAGAAGAGTTGATCAAGCAAGGTTTGGTGACAGTTAACGGTCAAGTGGTGCGTGAACTCGCAACGACCATCAAGTCTGGCGATAAGGTCGAAGTGGAAGGTCAGCCCATCTACAACGAAGAAAAGGTCTACTATTTGCTTAACAAACCACGCGGAGTGATTTCCAGTGTGACAGACGACAAGGGCCGCAAGACTGTTGTAGACCTCTTGCCTAATGTCAAAGAACGCATTTACCCTGTGGGACGTTTGGACTGGGATACATCAGGTGTTTTAATTTTGACCAATGATGGGGACTTTACGGATGAGATGATTCACCCCCGTAATGAGATTGACAAGGTCTATGTCGCGCGTGTTAAAGGTGTGGCCAATAAGGAAAATCTCCGTCCCTTGACCCGCGGCCTAGAGATTGATGGCAAGAAAACCAAGCCAGCTGTATATGAGATTCTCAAAGTGGATCCAGTCAAAAATCGCTCAGTAGTGCAGTTGACCATACATGAAGGCCGTAATCATCAGGTTAAAAAGATGTTTGAAGCCGTCGGTCTTCAAGTGGATAAGTTGTCTCGGACACGTTTTGGACACTTAGACTTGACAGGTCTTCGTCCAGGAGAATCCCGTCGCCTTAATAAAAAAGAAATCAGCCAACTACACACTATGGCTGTAACCAAGAAATAATGAAACGAATCTTAATAGCGCCAGTACGCTTTTACCAACGTTTTATCTCACCGGCCTTTCCACCCTCTTGTCGCTTTGAGCCGACTTGTTCCAACTACATGATTCAGGCTATTGAAAAACATGGCTTCAAGGGTGTTCTGATGGGCTTGGCTCGGATTTTACGTTGCCACCCCTGGTCGCCAATAGGAAAAGACCCCGTCCCAGACCACTTTTCCCTCAGACGAAATCAAGAAAAAAAATAACCCAACATCACCTGATGTTGGGTTTTCTTGTTTATTTCAAAGCTTTTTGAGCGTCTTCAATCATGAGTTTAGTTGATTCAAGTCCGCCACCACTTAGATACCAGAGGTCTGGTGTGAGTTGGATAATTTTACCGTTTTTAGCAGCAGGAGTTTCAGCGATGAGGGCATTTTCTAGGACGCCATCGTTGCTTGAGTTGTCCCCACCAATGGCAAGGGTACGGTTGATGACAAAGAGGATGTCAGGATTGATTTCTTTCACACTTTCAAAGCTGACTTCCTGGCCATGACGAGAGTCTTCAAATTGAGTATCAGTTGGTTTGAATTTCAAGGTTTGATACAAGAAAGAGAAACGAGATTGAGCACCAAAGGCAGCCATTTTTCCTTCATTGAGGAGGATAGCAAGGGCTTTTTTGTCAGAACTTTCGTTTTTAGTAGCGACTTCTTGGATGCTCTTGTCTAGGTTGGCTAATTCTTCCTTGGCTTTCTGTGTACCAGTTTCGCCAAAGGCGCTTGCTAGAGATTCGATGTTAGCCTTGGTAGAAGTCCAGTAGTCGTCCTTGCTTGCTTGGAAGAGAACAGTTGGAGCAATTTCTTTGAACTTGTCTACGAATTTTTGGGTACGTGGAGAAGCGATAATCAAATCCGGCTCAAGAGCAGCAATGGCTTCTAGGTCTGGCTCGACCATAGAACCAACATTGTTGACATTTCCTGCAAGATCTTTTAGGTAAGTCGGAACAGTTTTTGTAGGCATTCCGACGATATTCTTTTCAAAACCTAAAGCGCGAATAGTATCCGCAGCACCGAGGTCAAAGGTCACAATCTTTTCAGGAACCTTTGAAAGTTTGACCTCATCTAGTGAACTTTTAATGGTTACCTCTGTTGGAGCAGAGCTACTTGTCTCTGTCTGGCTAGTGCTTGAGTTTGTATTTGTACTACATGCACCAAGTAGGAGCAAGAAGCTGACAGCTAGGGCAGTGAGATAAAGTTTAAGGGATGTTTTCATGATTTCTCCTTTTTAAAATATAGTAACGATGTAGGGAGTCTCTTAGATAGGCTTGTTAGCTAAGAGACAGAGTGTTCTCTAACATGAGTTCAGAATAGCTAGCTATAGATACAGATCTTTTTGCCATTGATATCAGCCAGTGTGATGGGAATCTCATAGAGTTGACTGAGCAGATCAGCCTGCATGATTTGAGCAGTCGTTCCCTTGCAAAAGACTTGACCGTCTTTAAAGGCAACAATTTCATCCGCATATTGGCTAGCCATGTTGATATCGTGGAGGACGATGACAATGGTCTTCCCTAGTTCCTCCACCAGTCGCCGAAGGATCTGCATCATGCTGACACTTTGCTTGATATCTAGGTTGTTGAGTGGTTCGTCCAGCAAGATAAAGTCTGTATCCTGGGCCAGTACCATGGCGATAAAGACACGTTGGAGCTGTCCGCCAGACAGACTATCGATGTATCGGTCTTTTAGGTTGGTCAGTTCCAGATAGTCTAGAGTTTCTTGGATTTTTTCCCAGTCTTCCGCCCTCAGTCGACCACGGCTGTAGGGAAAACGTCCAAAGCTGACCAATTCTTCTACAGTCAATTTGGCTTGGTAATTGATCTTCTGCTTTAGGATGGTGAGTTCTTTGGCCAGTTCTTGCGAATTCCAACTCTCGATTTCACGGCCTTTGATACTGAGAATTCCCTGATCCTTCTTGGTCAGTCTGCTCATGATGGAGAGAAGAGTTGATTTTCCAGCACCATTTGGACCAATAAAGGCTGTCAGTTTCTGAGGACTGACTTCAAGCGAAATGTCTTGCAAAATATCCTGTTTTTGAATGGATTTGTCAATGTTTTCCAGTTTCACCGACGCGCCCTCCTGTAAAGTAAAATAAAGAATAAGAGACCACCCACACTCTCGATGATCATGCTGATGCGAATTTCCAGAGCAAAGACTCGTTCGATAAGGGCTTGCCCCAAGGTCAAACTAACAAATCCAATCAGAATGGCTAGGATAAAGAGCAACTTGTGCCGATAATCTTTGACAATCAGGTAAGTGAGATTGGCCAGCATAAAGCCGAAGAAGGCCATAGGCCCTACCAAGGCAGTCGCTGTTGAGGTTAAAAGCACGATGCCCCAGAGGAGCTCTTTCTGTTCTTTTTCAACATCGAGTCCCAGTATCTGAGCCGTTTCTCTTTGCAGGTGCAAGACATCCAGAACGACTGCTTTTCGAAAGAAAAAGATTGTCAAGGCGAGGATGATCAGAGAACTGATGGCTAGGATGGAAGTGTTGAGATGCTGAAAGGAAGCAAAGAGACTGTTCTGCAGTTTATCGTATTCATTTGGATCCATCAGGACTTGGAGGAAGGTACTGATATTTCGAAAGAGACTTCCCAGGGCTAGGCAGATTAGCAGAATGAAAACCAGATTTTGCTTCATCAGCGTTTTCAAGTAGCCTTGTAAGGCGAGAAAAAAGAGGGATTGAAGCAGAAGCAAGACTAGAAATTCTAAGACAGGAGACTTTCCAAGCTGTAGAAATTTGCTTTCAAATATCAGTAGCAGGGTCTGTAGCAAGACATAGAAGGATTCGATTCCCAAAATACTTGGCGTCAGAAAGCGATTTTCCGTCAGGGTTTGAAAACTAATGGTCGAAATCCCTGTCGCGATGGCTACCAAGATATAAACGATGATTTTTTGGGAACGTAGCTTCCAGGCAAAGGCAGACAGGTTAGTGATGGGCCAAAAGTAGAGGAGACAAGCTCCGATGGCCAGGATAATGAGAAGGCTGAAGAGTTTGGTATGTTTGCTTTTAAACTGCATCCTTTTGTCCTCCTCTCCAGAGAAGTAGGATAAAGACGAGGCTACCGATGATTCCTAGAATGAGACTGACAGACAGCTCATAGGGCCGAATCAAGACTCGAGAGAGGATATCGCAGGCCAAAACCAGATTGGCACCGACCAGAGCAACCATGAGTTTGGTTTGACTCAGATTATCTCCATAGCGCTTGCGGACAAGATTGGGAACGATGACCCCGAGAAATGGCAAGGCACCCACGGTAATCATGGTGACACTTGTCGTTAGTGCCACTAGAAAAAGGGCCAGTTTTTCAAGTAGAGAGTAAGAAATCCCCAAACTTTCACTAGTTTCCTTGCCCAGATTCATGATGGTGAAGGTTTGGGATAATTTCCAAACGGCTATCAGGATAATGAGGCCTAAGAAGAGCCACTCATACTGATGGGTCTGAATCATGGAGAAGGAGCCCTGGGTCCAGGCCGTCATACTCTGAACCAGATTGAAACGATAGGCGATAACTTCTGTGACAGAACCGATAATCCCACTATAGATGATCCCGATCAAGGGCAACATCCACCTTTCCTTTATAGAAAAAATAGTCATAAAGGCCAGGAAGAAGAGGGTAAATAAAATGGATGAGCCAAAAGCAAAGAGCATCTTTTGGGTCAGACTCGCAGACGGAAAGACAAAGAGGCTCAACACCATTCCCAGTTTGGCGGCTTCAGTCGTTCCGACTGTACTCGGAGCAGCAAACTGATTTTGGGTAATGGTCTGCATGAGGAGTCCTGCCATGCTCATACTAGAGGCTGCAAGGAGAATGCTGATAGTTCTTGGAAGACGCGACTCTTGAAAGAGAAGCCAAGTCTGTTGGTCAAAAGCAAAGAATTTTTCCCAAGAAAAATCACTGGTTCCAATGGTAATGGAGAGAAAGAGCAGGAGTAGAAGTAAGCCTGTTAAAATATGAGAGAGTTTCATGCCCCGTCCTTTCATGTAGATTTGGTATGAAAATACCCTTGGAGATAATGTAACACGATTTTTTTAATCTGTCAATAAACTTTCTGACAATTTAATGTAAAAAGAAAGAAAAATTCCTGAAATAATATCTGACACTCTCTTTTATTGGAAAACTGAGTAAAAACCAATCCACCTTCCCACTATCCTTCTCCTATAAAAAGTGGTAAAATGGAGGACAGAAAGAAGGAACTGATATGACAACATTATTTTCAAAAATCAAAGAAGTAACAGAGCTTGCTGCAATCTCAGGTCATGAAGCGCCTGTCCGGACTTATCTTCGTGAAAAGTTGACCCCGCACGTGGATGAAGTAGTGACAGATGGCTTGGGTGGTATTTTCGGAATTAAACATTCAGAAGCTACCGATGCGCCCCGTGTTTTGGTCGCTTCTCATATGGATGAAGTTGGTTTTATGGTCAGCGAGATTAAGCCAGATGGTACCTTCCGTGTCGTTGAAATCGGTGGTTGGAATCCAATGGTGGTTAGCAGCCAACGCTTTAAACTCTTTACTCGTGACGGTCGTGAAATTCCTGTGATTTCAGGCTCTGTTCCGCCACATTTGACACGTGGAACAGGTGGACCCAGCATGCCAGCTATTGCTGATATTATCTTTGATGGTGGTTTCGCGGATAAGGCTGAGGCAGAAAGCTTTGGTATCCGTCCGGGTGACACCATTGTCCCTGATAGCTCCGCTATCTTGACAGTCAATGAAAAAAATATCATCTCTAAAGCTTGGGACAACCGCTACGGTGTTCTCATGGTAAGCGAGTTAGCTGGAGCTTTGTCAGGTCAAAAGCTGGGAAATGAGCTCTATCTTGGTTCTAACGTCCAAGAAGAGGTTGGTCTGCGTGGTGCTCATACATCTACAACTAAGTTTGATCCAGAAGTTTTCCTAGCTGTTGACTGTTCACCTGCTGGTGATGTCTACGGTGGGCAAGGCAAGATTGGGGATGGCACCTTGATTCGCTTCTACGATCCAGGTCACTTGCTTCTCCCAGGTATGAAGGATTTCCTTTTGACAACGGCTGAAGAAGCTGGCATCAAGTACCAATACTACTGTGGAAAAGGTGGAACAGACGCTGGAGCAGCTCATCTGAAAAATGGTGGTGTCCCATCTACAACTATCGGTGTTTGCGCTCGTTATATCCATTCTCACCAAACTCTCTACGCGATGGATGACTTCCTAGAAGCTCAAGCTTTCTTGCAAGCCTTAGTGAAAAAATTGGACCGCTCAACTGTTGATTTGATTAAAAATTATTAAACATAAGGGAGGTGGTCAGGATGGTAGAACCAAATCTAGAAAGCCTTATAAAAGATCTCTATAATCATGCCCGTCAGGGCTTGAGTGAAGATTTAGTTGCTGCTCTCCTAGAGACTGCTAAAAAACTACCAACTACAAATGAGCAATTACTAGCAGTCCGTCTCTCAGGACTGGTCACCCGTGAATTGCTCACCAATCCCAAACACCCAACACCTGAACTGATCAACTTGGCGCGCTTTATCAAAAGAGAAGAAGCCAAGTACAGAGGCACTGCAGTTTCTGCTATTATGTTTGGAGAGCTATTTAAAATGCTTTGATTCCATTGTGAATCAAAGCATTTTTTATATGTCAGAAAAGCCATTCTTGATGAAGAGACGAAAAAAGCCATCCCATTCAGGATAGCTTTTTGGTGCTTAGATTTGTTCAGCGATGACCTTTTCAGCTAGGTTCATAGCATGGTCAGACACACGAGTGTAGTGGGAAATGATGTCGATAAAGTTGACTCCAGCTTGTGTAGAACACTCACCCTTATTAAGGCGTTTGATGTGGGTCTTTCTGAGAACGCGTTCCATATTGTTGATTTCTTTATGGCGTTCAATCAGACTTTGAGCTTTTTCAATATCATTGTTTTCCACACTATCAAGGGCATCCTTGATAAATGCAGTTGTTGCTTGATAAATCTCAGCTAATTCCTCTAAAGCAGCATCAGAAAACTGAACATTCTTACGTTGGAGGTAGTCTGTTAGGTTGAGAAGAGCTTCTGCGTGGTCCCCAATCCGTTCCAAATCACGAGATGAATCCAGAATGTTAGTCAAGACTTCACTTTCCTTTTGGCTCAAGGATTCGCTTGAGAGTCTGATGAGGTAACGAGTGAGTTTTTCATCGATGGTGTTGATGGCTTCCTCTGTTTTGTGCCCTTTTTCAGCTACCTTTTCATCCAAACCGATAATATAGGTATAAGAAAGGTCAAAAGCTTTGGCTGCATAGTTCCCCAAGTGCAAAAGTTCTTTTTTAGCATTTCCTAGAGCGATAGAAGGAGATTGCTGGATAAGTTGCTCGTCGAGATAAAGGGGCTCGTACTTGACAACCTCGTCTTCACCAGGGATGAGCTTGGTTACAAAGTAGGCCAAGGCTCCGATGAATGGAAATTGTACAATGGTGTTACTTACGTTAAAGGCACCGTGAGAGAAGGCGATTGTCATCTCAGGTGAGAGGTGAAGGAGTGCCTGGAAGTACTCGATCATAGCAGTGAAGGGGCCTAATAAGATTAAGCAAAGAATAGTTCCTAAAACGTTAAAGGTAACGTGGGTTGCAGCAACGCGTTTTGCAGAGATGTTAGCTCCAGCTGCTGCAATGATAACGGTTAAGGTTGTTCCGATATTATCTCCGAAGAGAACTGGTAGTGAACCTTTAAGGTCAAGGAATCCACCTGCATAGAGACCTTGCAAAATCCCGATTGTAGCCGAGGAAGCCTGGATGAGGACGGTAATCACTGCACCGGCTACTACTCCTAAAATAGGATTTTGTCCCAAGGTTACCATATATTCCTTGAATTGTGGTAAATCTTTAAGCGGACTCATACCGGCACTGATGAGGTTGAGAGCGTAGAAGATCCCCCCTACACCAAACAGGATGCGCCCGATATTGTTTGCTGTTCTGTTTTTTGTAAAGAAGAGGAACATGGTTCCAAGGAAAATCAAGGGTAAAGCATACTCACCTAGTTTGAAACCGATGATAAAGGAAGTAACGGTGGTTCCGATGTTGGCTCCCATGATAATTCCGATAGCCTGTCTAAGAGTGAGAAGACTAGCGCTGACCAGCCCAACCGTGATAACTGTAACCCCTGTACTTGACTGAATCAGGGCGGTCACGACAATCCCGACTAGAACACCTAAAAAGGGATTGCTAGTGTACTTGTCAATGTAAAAACGAAGGCGATCTCCAGCAGCTTGTTGCAAACCGTCTCCCATGGTCTTGATACTGTATAAAAACAGTCCTAGACCTCCTAAAAAGTGAAATAAAATTTCCT
>CAJZDE010000017.1:0-14228 GCA_915063165.1 uncultured Streptococcus sp. | reverse complement strand
CTTGTTTTTTCATTTTCTTCTCGTCTGTGTTATAATTGATAGAATAGAGAAAGAATTTTATGAAATTGAGGATTTTATGATGTTTTCATGGATTGCAAGAGTTATTAAAGGAATCGTCATCGCCTTAGGATTTATCCTACCTGGAATTTCTGGTGGTGTTTTAGCAGCTATTTTGGGAATTTACGAGCGAATGATTAGCTTTCTGGCTCATCCCTTTAAGGATTTTAAAGAGAATGTCCTATACTTTATCCCAGTAGCAATCGGGATGTTGCTAGGCATTGGTTTGTTTTCTTATCCAATCGAGTATCTGCTAGAAAATTACCAAGTCTATGTTTTATGGAGTTTTGCTGGAGCTATCATCGGTACGGTTCCTAGCCTCCTTAAAGAATCTACTCGAGAATCTGATCGTGATAAGATTGACCTTGTCTGGTTCTGGACCACCTTTATCCTTTCAGGTGTCGGGCTCTACGCGCTAAACTTTGTTGTTGGTTCTCTCAGTGCTAGTTTCGCTAGTTTCATCTTAGCGGGTGCACTTTTAGCTCTTGGTGTCTTGGTGCCTGGTTTAAGTCCGTCAAATCTACTCTTGATTTTAGGACTGTACGCTCCAATGCTAACTGGTTTTAAAACCTTTGATTTATTTGGTACCTTCCTTCCTATCGGAATTGGTGCAGGTGCAACCCTCATCATTTTTTCAAAATTAATGGACTACGCCTTGAACAACTACCACTCGCGTGTGTATCACTTTATCATTGGTATTGTGCTGTCAAGCACTCTCTTAATTTTGATTCCAAATGCTGGAAATGCTGAAAGCATTCAATACACTGGACTTTCTATTGTGAGCTATGTTCTCATCGCCTTCTTCTTTGCGCTTGGAATTTGGCTTGGTATCTGGATGAGTCAATTGGAGGATAAGTATAAATAATGGCAAAGAAAGTGAAGATTAAGAAAACCTTGGTCGAGCAAATCTTGACCAAGGCGGGTATTGACCATACTGGTATTCAGATCAACGCGCTTGAGGGTGAACTTCCTTCGGAATATGATCGAACACATATCTTTAAAACCTTGGCTCTGCTGGGAGACAAGACAGGCCCAATCATCGGAATCGTTCCCATAACAGAACACCTCGCTGAGAAAAAACTAGCAAAGGTTTCTGGTAATAAAAAAGTCAGCATGATTCCTCAAAAAGACCTAGAAAAAACGACAGGCTATATTCATGGGGCTAATAACCCCGTCGGCATTCGCCAAAAACACAATTATCCCATTTTTATTGATCAGACTGCTTTGGATTTAGACCAAATGATTGTCTCTGCTGGAGAAGTCGGGCACAGTATCATCATCCGACCTCAAGACTTAGCCAGCTTTGTAAAAGCGGACTTCGCTGATATCTTGGAGGAAAACAACTGATGAAACTCTACTTTGTCCGTCATGGTCGCACTGTCTGGAATCTTGAAGGACGTTTTCAAGGTGCTAGCGGTGACTCTCCCCTTCTTCCAGAGTCCATTGACACACTAAAACAACTTGGCCACTATCTCAAGGAAGTTCCTTTTAATACGATTTATTCTAGTGATTTACCCAGAGCGGTCAAATCTGCTGAAATTATCCAAAGTCAACTCCAGTCCCCTTGTCCTTTAAAGAGCATTCCTGACCTACGTGAATGGCAACTGGGCAAACTAGAGGGATTAAAAATCGCTACGCTCAATGCCATCTACCCACAACAAATCAAGGCCTTTCGCTCCAATCTGGCTCAGTTTGATACAAGGATGTTTGAAGCCGAATCTCTCTACTCTACGACTCAGCGAACCATTCAGTTTATCAAATCTCTGAAAGGAAGTACGGCTGAAAACATTCTGATTGTCGGGCATGGGGCGAATCTTACTGCTAGCCTACGTACTCTCTTAGGCTATAAACAGGCTCATCTTCGCAAAGATGGAGGCTTAGCAAATGCTAGTCTGACAATTTTGGAGACTGAGGATTTTGAAACCTTCACTCTGGAAAGATGGAATGACACTTCCTATCAAAGGAAATAATGGAACTTGATCTAAATAGACAAGTTCTTTTTAGTTTTCAAAGAATATCCGTGAATTTCTCTGCTATTTATGATAAAATGGGAGTATCGCAAAAAATGACTCATCGTATCAAATTTTGAGTAAAATTAGGAGGAACCCATGTCTACAGAACATATGGAAGAACTAAATGACCAGCAGATCGTTCGCCGTGAAAAAATGGCTGCGCTCCGTGAACAAGGAATCGATCCCTTCGGAAAACGTTTTGAACGTACTGCTAACTCACAAGAGCTAAAAGACAAATTTGCAGAACTTGATAAAGAACAATTACATGAATTAAACGAAACTGCTACTATCGCTGGACGCTTAGTAACTAAACGTGGAAAAGGAAAAGTTGGCTTTGCCCATCTTCAAGACCGAGAAGGTCAAATCCAAATCTACGTTCGTAAAGATGAAGTTGGTGAAGAAAACTACGAAATCTTCAAAAAAGCTGACCTTGGTGACTTCCTTGGTATCGAAGGTGAAGTCATGCGTACAGATATGGGAGAACTTTCTATCAAGGCAACTCACATCACACACTTGTCTAAAGCACTTCGCCCGCTTCCTGAGAAATTCCACGGTTTGACTGACGTTGAAACAATTTATCGTAAACGTTACCTTGACTTGATTTCTAACCGTGAAAGCTTTGAGCGCTTTGTCACTCGTTCAAAAATCATCTCTGAAATCCGTCGTTATCTAGATCAAAAAGGTTTCCTTGAAGTGGAAACACCTGTTCTTCATAATGAAGCCGGTGGTGCTGCTGCTCGTCCATTTATCACTCACCACAATGCACAGAACATTGACATGGTACTTCGTATCGCGACAGAGCTTCACTTGAAACGTCTTATCGTTGGTGGTATGGAACGTGTCTATGAAATTGGTCGTATCTTCCGTAACGAAGGAATGGACGCCACTCACAACCCTGAGTTCACTTCTATCGAAGTTTACCAAGCTTATGCAGATTTCCAAGATATCATGGACTTGACGGAAGGTATTATCCAACACGCTGCTAAGGCAGTTAAGGGGGATGGTCCAGTAAACTATCAAGGAACTGAAATCAAGATCAACGAACCATTTAAACGCGTTCACATGGTGGATGCTATCAAAGAAATTACTGGTGTAGACTTCTGGCAAGACATGACTTTCGAGGAAGCTAAAGCTATCGCTGCTGAGAAGAAAGTTCCAGTTGAAAAACATTACACTGAAGTTGGTCACATCATCAATGCCTTCTTTGAAGAATTTGTCGAAGAAACCTTGATCCAACCAACCTTTGTCTATGGACATCCAGTAGCAGTATCTCCACTCGCTAAGAAAAATCCTGAAGACGAACGCTTTACTGACCGTTTTGAGCTCTTTATCATGACTAAGGAATACGGTAATGCCTTTACTGAGTTGACCGACCCAATCGACCAGCTTAGCCGTTTCGAAGCCCAAGCAAAAGCTAAAGAACTTGGGGACGATGAAGCGACTGGCATCGATTATGATTACATCGAGGCTCTTGAATACGGGATGCCACCAACAGGTGGTTTGGGAATCGGTATCGACCGTCTCTGCATGCTCCTCACTGATACAACTACTATCCGTGATGTATTGCTCTTCCCAACAATGAAATAAACCCTTATCCTCTGGTACTTGCCAGAGGATTTTTCGATATAAAAAGAGACTGAGGAAAAACTCAATCTCTTTTCTTATTCTTGATTTTTAACTTGACTGGTGGCTACATCTTCCCCAAACCATTTCTGGCTGATTTCCTGGAATTTTCCTTCTTGGTATAGTGAGATAAAGGCTTGGTTCAATGCAGCTAACAATGTTTTATCGGCAGGTCTAACACCCACTGCAAAAGCTTCACTTTCAAATCCAGCTGAAAAGACATTGTAGTCACTTAATATCCCTTCAGACTGGAGATAATAATTAGCATATACCCGGTCAATCAACAAGGCATCAATCCGATCGTTTTTCAAATCAATTAAGGCTTCATTGAAACTTTGGTATTGATTGGCCTTCTGATCTTTCACTCGATTCTTGAGTAATTCGGGTTGTCCTTCAAAATTCAAATAGCCAGAAGATCCAGCCTGGGCCCCTAAAACTTTGTCAGTCATATCCTGAACTGAGTGAATATTTTGAGACTTTTTAGAGACCAAAACTTGTTGATTTTCCATGTAAGGAATGGTAAAGGCAACCTTCTCTTTCCGTTCATCTGTAGCTGTATAGCCATTCCAGATGGCATCAATGGTACCATTTTGTAGTTCGGTTTCTTTCATATCCCAGTCGATGGGTTGAAATTTAATCTGAATTTCTAGCTTTTCAGAAACAGCTTGGGCCAGGTCAATATCAAAGCCTGCATACTGGCCATTCTTTTCCTCAAATCCCATGGGAACAAAGGTATTGTCAAAGCCAATGGTAATGCTTCCCTGTTTTTGATATTTGGCCCAATTATCCTGATTTGGATCACTTGCCTTCTGAGTACAAGCCGTCAGGAAGAAGCTAAAGAACAGAGCAAGTACAAGGGCAATTTTCTTTCTCTTCATAGGCACCTCCTAGTCCTACTTTGGATCAACCTTAAGGATCTGATCAGCAATGTTTTCCGCAAACTGAAGATCGTGGGTCACAACAATCTGGGTCATCCCACGCTCTTTATTTTGAAGGATAAGTTTTTCTACTTCTAATCGCAATTCTGGGTCTAAGTCTGATGTAGGCTCATCATATCCAATAATTTCTGGGTTTATCATCATAGCGCGTGCTAAGGCCACCCGTTGTTTTTGCCCACCTGAAAGTGAGAATGGAAAGGCATCTGCATGCCCTGCTAACCCAAGTTGTTCTAACAAACCACACGCCTTCTTCTCAGCAACTTCCTTCTCCATGCTCATCGTTTTTATGGGCGACAGAGTTAAGTTATCTAGAACTGACAAATGCGGAAAGAGTTGAAAATCTTGGAAAACAAATCCCAGAAGATTGCGCTTTTCTAGTTCGTCTATAGCTAGCGATTCGCCGTTATAGTAGATTTCCCCCGAATCGATGGTTTCCAGTCCAGCTAGCATACGTAATAGGGTTGTCTTTCCGCCTCCTGATGGACCTACGATTGCAAGGATTTGCTTTTCAGGAATAGATAGGCTAAAGTTGGTTAAGATTTGTTTGCCACCAAAGGCCTTGTTAATGTTTCGTAATTCTAACATAGCAATCCTCCTATCTGTAATAACTGTACTTCTTCTCAAGTTTTTTCGCTACAATGGTCACAAGACCAATCATAATCAAATAAATCGCCCCGGCTAAGAACATAGGAACAAGACTGGCATCTCGATTGGCTGCTGTCCGACTAGCCAAAATCAAATCTGAAATCCCAAGGGCATAAACCAATGAAGTATCCTTGACCAAACTCATAATTTCATTAAAGACGCTCGGTAAGACAATCTTTGTAACCTGTGGCAAAATAATATAGCGCACTGTGTCAAAAGGACTAAACTTCAAGACCTTAGCAGCCTCGTACTGCCCTTTAGGAATGGTTTCAATCCCACCACGAAATATTTCTGCAAAGTAGGCAGCATAGTTGAGCACAAAGGCGATACCAGCCGCAGGAAGGCGATCCAAACGAATGCCAATGCTAGGGAGCACATAGTAGATAAAGATTAATTGCAAGAGCAAGGGAGTCCCTCGCATCACCCAAATATAAAGGTCAATCAGATAATGGAGGGGTTTCCAGCGGACTTGTAAAGCAAAGGCAACGACAATACCTAAAGGAATTGAAAAGATCAAGACCAGAGCAAAGACTTGAAGTGTCATACTTGCACCGTTCAATAAACTTGGTAATATCTCAAACATATAAGACATACTGCACCTCCTAAAAATTATTGTTCCTATTATAGCATAAATAAACAATTTAGCAAGAATTTTTGTAAAAAAATTCTATTTTTCAAAAAAAACGTATCTGCCAAATTGACGGATACGTTCTTTTAGAGAGATAACTTTTAAAGTGTTTCTATGAGTTCTTGCATCTGAACATCATCTGGAACGAGTTTTAAATAAGCTTCAGCTTGCACTTTGGCTTCTTCAAAATACCCCAATTCACGCAGGAGATAAGTATACTGCTCCAGAAATTCAGGATTATCCTTGAGATCAGACGATAGTTGTTGATAGAGTTCATAGGCCTTATCTAAATCCTCAATTTCCTGATAAGAACGGGCAATCATCCACTTGGTCAAGAGATTTTCAGGTTCTTGACTTTGGAGAGCGATGATATCTTCATACCGTTCTTGTTCCATATAAATGGTTGCAAGGCGAAGGAAAATTTCTTCTGTATCCTCTGCATCTTCTTTGGCAGTAAGGAGAAACTGCTCTGCACTACTAGGATCATGTAATTCATACGAAAACTGAGAAGCAGCCAGTAAGAGCCGAGTTTCAAATGGATTTTTCTCCAAACCTTGTTTAGCGATACGAAGGGCCTCTTCCACCTGATGTTCCTTATGCAAAGCTTGACTATAACCATATTCATATCCTTCAAAATCCGGTGAAATGGTATCAATCTGCTTAAAGTAAAGAACAGATTTTTGATACTCTTCCTGATCAAAGTAAAGACTAGCTAGTTCAAAGGCAGTTTGGTCATCGTATTCTAATTCTAAAGCTTTCTCTAAGAATTCAGTTGCAGCTTCAAACTTGCCTAACTGGGCATAAGCGTAACCAATTCGTTGATAGGTTGAGACACCCGTTTGCTCATAGATGGAGCGATTGTCTAATTGAGCATAACCCTGAATAGCTTCCTGATAATTCCCTAACTCGCTATCCAACTCAGCCAAACCAAAAACTAATAAGGCATCATCTGAGTAATTTAAAGCTTCCAGTAACCTTTCACGCGCTACATCTGTCAATCCTTCCAACTGATAGAGGTCTGCCTTCAAGGCCAAGGCCGATACATACCAGTCACTTTCAGATGTGATTTCCTCAAGGTAAGCAAAGGCTTCTTCAACATTGCCATCCTCGCTAGTAATGCTTGCTAAGTTCAGATTCACTTCTGGAAATTCTGTAACGATTTTTTGGTAAATTTCTTTAGCTTGAGGATAAAAACCAATTCCCTCTAAATAGCTTGCTAGTTCGTAAAGAACTTCACTTGAATCTGTTTCGAGGGCTTTGTGGAAATAATGATCTGCTTTGGTTAAATCCTGTTCATCCAAAGCCTGGAGCATGCGTTGACTATTGTTCACTCTTGATTTCCTCCCCTTCTTCTTCATACAAACCGCTGACTTTTTTATACCAGTTAAAGATAGCTGAGATAACAACCTTGGCAGAAGCATAGACAGGAATTCCTAGCAAGACTCCCCAAATACCAAACATGGAGCCTGAAGTTAGGAGAACAAAGAGGACATTGATCGGATGGATGTTTAGCTGGCTACCTAAAATAAGCGGAGAAACGAAGCGACCCTCAATCGTTTGTTCAACAATAAAGACAACGATTACTTTCAAAAGCATCACAGGTCCTGCTATTAAACCTAAAACAAGGGCAGGCAGCATGGCGAGGAAACTACCTAGATAAGGGACTAGATTTAGAATACCAGCCGTTACACCTAGAGTGACAGCATATCTGAGACCAATAATCTTAAAGAAGATAATAAACATAATTGCCACGATAATAGCAACTGTAACCTGCCCTCTAACGTAGTTTGACAGCTGTTTATTGACATCTGATAGGATTTCACCCACAGGTTCTTTTAACTTGGTTGGGATGAATTTAGTCAGGTAATCTCGCAAGCCTTTCCCATCTCTCAAAAGATAAAAGAGCATGAGGGGTACGATAATAACCGCAACAATGACCTGGGAAACGCTACTGATAAAGGCGCTAACCCAGTTAACAGCTTGAGAAGAGATTTTGCTGGCCCACATGGTCGCCTCACTAGAAACATTGGAAAGAACCTGCTCCAACTGTGGTCTAAAATCATCTGGCAAGCGTTTGGTTACAAGGTCATTGATCACCTTATCAGCATCTTCCAGGTATGTCGGCACATTCTTCGCAAAATTTAAGACTTGACGTTGCAGCTTCGGAATTGCGACTGCCAATCCCCACCTGCTAAAGAGTCCAATAACAACAAAAACAATACTAATGGCAAGGACACGATTGATCTTGTGCTTCTCCATCCAGTCAACAATCGGATTGAGGAGGTAATAAAGTAAACCAGATAAAATAACTGGCAACATGACAACCCCAAGAAAATCCAAAACTGGTAAAAAGATAAAACTAATCTTACTTAGAATAAAAATATTTAGCCCCAGTAACAAGGTTACTAAAAATACAGTGATGGCTTTATTATCTAAAAACCACTTAAAAAACCAAGATAGGCTAAAATGTTTCTCTTTATGTTCCATAAATACATCCTTTCTGTCATTCTCTCATTATACCATTTTTAGACTAAAATAACTCTTTTTTAAAGTGCTTACATGAATGAATCTAGTGCTTCATGACTGCCATTTTGTGGTATAATGAACTTATCATTATTAAGAGGTATGGACATGAAAGAAACTGTTTATTTTGGAACTTACACTCGTCGCTTATCTAAAGGGATTTACAAGGCAGATTTTGATACAGAAACAGGCCAGCTTGCAAATCTTGAGCTCTTTGCTGCTGAACCAAGTCCAACCTACCTTGCCTTTGACCAACAGCAACACTTATACACTGTAGGGAGCCAGGATGGCTTAGGTGGAATCGCTGCTTACAAGACAGATGGCGCTTTGCTAAATCATGTGGTTGAAGAAGGCGCTCCCCATTGTTATGTGGCAGTGGATGAAAAGCGTGGTCTCGTTTATGGGGCCAACTATCATAAAGGTCAAGTTCTGGTTTATAAACGTCAAACGGATGGTAGCCTCATCCAAACAGATCTAGATCAGCATAGTGGACAAGGTCCTCATGAAAACCAAACTTCCCCACATGTACACTTTACGGATCTAACACCTGACCAGTATCTCGTCACCTGTGATCTAGGAACAGATGAAGTAACAACCTATGATGTTAGTCCAGAAGGAAAACTAAATAAACTCTACACTTATCACAGCCAAGCTGGAGCAGGTGCTCGCCACATCGTTTTCCACCACCACTATAAGATTGCCTATCTCATCTGCGAACTGAATAGCACGATAGAGGTCTTGATTTATGATGGAGTTGGTGAATTTGAACGCATGCAAGTTATTTCAACTTTACCAGATGGATATGAAGGCTTTAATGCTACTGCTGCCATTCGTCTTTCAAAAGATGGCAAATACCTCTATGCATCCAACCGAGGTCATGATTCCATTGCAGTCTATACAATCCTCGCTGATGGTAGCTTAGAATTATTAGAGATTGTACCAAGCCATGGTAAAAATCCACGTGATTTCGACCTAACTCCTGATCAAGAGTTCCTCATTGCTGTTCATCAAGATTCTGATAACGCAACCGTCTTTAAGCGCAATCCTAAAAGTGGTCGTCTTGCAGAGCTTTCTAACGACTTTCATGTCCCTGAAGCAGTCTGCATCAACTTCCCACATTAAAAAAAATGAACTTGAGTTTCAAGTTCATTTTTTTATAGTCTATTTCCGACATTGATACGGTTGATAGCACGTTGCAATGCGATTTTTGCGCGACGTTCTTGGTCAATCAAGTGCTTGTCATGGGCTTCTTCGATTTCTCGTTCAGCTCGAAGTTTCGCACGTTCTGCACGACTGATGTCAATATCACGAGCACGCTCTGCTGAGTCTGCTACAATAGTAATGATATCATTAGCAATCTCGATAATTCCACCGTTCACTGCAATCCAGTTCACATGAGTATCATCATCGATACGTTTTACCTTCACTTCATCAACTGCTAAAACCGCAATCATATTTTCATGTCGTGGCAAGATCCCCATCTCACCATCCAGAGTTCGTACCGATACAAAGCTGGCATGGTGATCATAGACGAGGCCATCTGGTGTCACGATCTGGACAGTTAAATGAGCCATAGATCACCTCTTAAAATCCCATTTTTTCTGCCTTAGCAATGACGTCTTCGATTGAACCGACACCACGGAAGGCATCTTCTGGTAGCTGGTCATGTTTTCCTTCAAGGATTTCCTTAAAGCCACGAACTGTTTCCGCTACTGGTACATAAGAACCAGGTTGGCCAGTAAATTGTTCGGCAACGTTGAAGTTCTGAGACAAGAAGAACTGGATACGACGGGCACGGGCAACCAAGGTCTTTTCTTCATCAGAAAGTTCATCCATACCAAGGATAGCAATGATATCTTGCAATTCATGGTAACGTTGAAGGACACGTTTAACCTCAGCAGCAACTGCGTAGTGCTCCTCACCAACAATCTCAGGTGCCAAGGCACGAGAGCTTGAAGCCAATGGATCAACGGCTGGGTAGATACCCAACTGTACCAACTTACGTTCCAAGTTTGTAGTTGAATCCAAGTGAGCAAAAGCTGTTGCTGGCGCAGGGTCAGTGTAGTCATCTGCTGGCACATAGATAGCCTGGATAGAGGTTACAGAACCCTTCTTAGTTGATGTGATACGTTCTTGCAATTGACCCATTTCCGTAGCAAGTGTTGGTTGGTAACCAACGGCTGAAGGCATCCGACCCAAAAGGGCAGATACTTCTGAACCAGCTTGAGTGAAACGGAAGATATTGTCAATGAAAAGAAGCACATCTTGGCCTTCTACATCACGGAAGTATTCGGCGATTGTCAAACCAGTAAGGGCAACACGCATACGTGCTCCTGGTGGCTCATTCATCTGACCAAATACCATGGCTGTTTTCTCGATAACGCCTGATTCTTTCATTTCCCAGTAAAGGTCATTCCCTTCACGAGTACGTTCTCCAACACCGGTAAATACTGAAATACCACCGTGTTCTTGGGCAATGTTGTGAATCAATTCTTGGATCAAGACGGTTTTACCAACTCCGGCACCACCAAAGAGTCCAACTTTCCCACCTTTAAGGTATGGGGCAAGAAGGTCGATAACCTTAATCCCTGTTTCCAAGATTTCAGATGAGGTAGACAATTCATCAAAAGTTGGAGCTTTCTTATGAATTGGCTGACGCTCAGCGTCTTCAGCGAAAGGAGCATCCAAGTCAATGGTATCTCCCAAAACATTGAAGACACGTCCCAAAGTTTCTTTACCTACTGGAACTGAGATTGGACGACCTGTGTCCAAAACTTCCATTCCACGAGTCAAACCATCTGTTGATTCCATGGCGATCGTACGGACCATACCATCACCCAACTCCAAGGCTACTTCAAGGACGATTTTTGTTTTTCTTTCGTCATTTTTGTAGACGACAAGTGCATTATTAATCTCAGGAAGTGTTTCCCCTGCTGCAAACAAGACGTCTACAACGGGTCCGATAACCTGAGCAATTTTACCTGAACTCATCTCCTTCTCCTATTCTATATAAGATACTATCGGTTCCTAGCTCAACTAGGTCCTAATACTCTTCGAAAATCAAATTCAAACCACGTCAGCGTCGCCTTACCGTACTCAAGTACAGCCTACAGCTAGCTTCCTAGTTTGCTCTTTGATTTTCATTGAGTATAAGTTCATTTTCATACGAGCTGGACTAAAGCCTTATTCTAAGGCGCTAGCACCTGCTACAATTTCTGTAATTTCTTGTGTAATCGCCGCCTGTCTGGCACGGTTATACTGGATTGTCAAATCATTGATGACCTTTTTGGCATTATCGGTCGCCGTTTGCATGGCTGTCATGCCTGCAGCATTTTCAGCTGTCTTGGCATCGATAATAGCCCCGTAAATCATACTTTCGGCATACTGTGGCAACAACTGCTCTAGAATCTCATCACGGCTCGTTTCCAACTCAAAGGTCAAGCTATACTCTTCATCCGCTTCATTTGGATCCAAGTCAACAATCGGAAGCATTTGTTCCACACGCATTTGACTTGTAAGAGTATTAACATGATGGTTGTAGCAGACGTACAATTCATCAAAAAGTTCGTTTTGGTACATCTCAATCGTTTTTGAAATAATTTTACGAACTTCATCAAAACTAGGTTGATCTGCCAAGCCACGTAGTTCATAGATTGGCTGAATACCACGAGCCTTAAAGAAATCAGCTCCCATACCACCGATACAAATTATCTCAAAATCTTTACCATCTGGATGGTATTCTTCTTTCAACTCCATAACGGCTTTAAGGATGGAAGCATTATAACCTCCAACCAAGCCACGGTCTGAAGTAATAACGATATAGCCTGTTTTCTTAACTGGGCGACTGATGAGCATCGGATTGGTTGAACCACCAGATCCGTTACCATGCAGAATATCCGTCAAAAGCTTACGAACTTTCTGAGCGTAAACTTGGAAGTTGCGCGCTGCTTCTTCAGAGCGACCTAACTTGGCAGCCGATACCATTTGCATGGCATTAGTGATTTGACTCGTATTTTTGGTTGAGGCGATTTTTGTTTTAATATCATTTAGAGATACTGCCATCTGACACCTCTATTCTTATTGGAAGCTGGATTGATTGAGAAACTCTGTAATCGCAGCATCCAAGACTGCTTCTTCTGGCAAGTCTTTTGTTTCACGAATGGTTTCCAAAATCTCTGGATAATGAGCATCAAAGAAAGTATGGAACTCTTCCTCAAAACGAACAATGTCATCTACAGGAATCGTATCCAAGAAACCATGTGTCAAAGCATAGAGAATGGTTACTTGTTTCTCAACAGGTAGTGGTTTATGAACAGGTTGTTTCAATACTTCCACAGTACGACGACCACGATTCAATTTAGCCTGTGTTGCTGCATCCAAGTCAGAACCAAACTTAGTGAAGGCTTCCAACTCGCGGTATGAAGCAAGGTCGATACGAAGTGTACCAGCTACTTTCTTCATGGCTTTGATTTGTGCTGAACCACCTACACGGGATACAGATGAACCCGCATCAATGGCTGGACGAATACCCGCATTGAAGAGACCATCACCAAGGAAGATTTGTCCGTCAGTGATAGAAATCACGTTGGTTGCGATATAGGCAGAGATATCTCCCGCTTGTGTCTCGATAAATGGTAGGGCTGTGATTGAACCACCACCAAGCTCATCAGAAACTTTAGCTGAGCGCTCAAGCAAACGGCTGTGGAGGTAGAAAACATCCCCTGGGAAGGCTTCGCGACCTGGAGGACGACGAAGCAAGAGGGAAAGTTCACGATAAGCGACCGCTTGTTTTGAAAGATCATCATAAACAATCAAAACATGCTTGCCTTGGTACATAAATTCTTCCGCCATAGCTACTCCAGCATAAGGAGCTAGGAAAAGCAATGGAGACGGTTGTGAAGCAGAAGCTGTCACAACGATTGTGTAGTCCAAAGCACCGTACTGACGAAGTGTTTCTACTTGCGTACGAACTGTTGATTCTTTTTGTCCAATCGCGACATAGATACAGATCATATCTTGCCCTTTTTGGTTCAAGATTGTATCAATTGCAATAGTTGTTTTCCCTGTCTGACGGTCACCAATAATCAACTCACGTTGACCACGACCAATCGGTACAAGGGCGTCGATAGCTTTCAAACCTGTTTGTAATGGTTCTGATACAGACTTACGTTGCATAACGCCAGGAGCTGGCGCTTCTACTGGACGAGTTTTGTCAGTATGGATATCACCAAGACCATCAACTGGACGACCAAGTGGGTCGACAACACGTCCGATTAGGCTATCCCCCACAGGTACTTCCATAATTTTACCTGTACGACGAATAGTATCACCTTCTCGAATATCTGTAAAGTCTCCAAGGATGATAATCCCAACGTCTGTAGACTCCAAGTTTTGCGCCATCCCATAAGAGCCGTTTTCAAAGATCAACAACTCTCCACTCATGGCATTTTCAAGACCGTGAGCACGCGCAATTCCGTCCCCGATATAGGTTACAACACCTGTTTCAGACACATCAAAATTGGGTTTGAAATTTTCAATTTGTTGCTTAATTAAAGCGCTGATTTCTTGTGCGTTAATTGCCAAAAGAACACCACTTTCTATTTCAAATTTTCTTTAACAACTCGAAGTTGTTGTTTTATACTCACATCAATTGTCTTGTGATTAGCAAAAATAACAAAACCACCAATGAGTCCTTCATCAATTTGTTCTTTAATGTTCCGTACTTTCAGAGACATTTTTTTCTCTATCAAGGGAAGCAAACGTTCCTTCTGTTCGTCCGTTAAAGGATGAGCTGAAGATATC
>CAJZDE010000016.1:0-14335 GCA_915063165.1 uncultured Streptococcus sp. | reverse complement strand
TTATTTCAGATATAGTAAGTACAACTCATCATTTAAATAGCTTCGGAAGTATTTTATCAACCATTGTTTTTATTTGCTTGTTATTGATTTTCTTTGCAATGAATTCTCACAAGGTTCAAATTGAAAAAGAGATTGCTCTAAAACAAAAGAAATTTGAACAAAAGCATTTACAGACTTATACTGATGAAATTGTGGAGTTGTATAATGAAATTCGAGGTTTTCGTCATGACTATGCAGGGATGCTTGTCAGCATGCAAATGGCGATTGAAAGTGGAGATTTACAAGAAATTAACAGGATTTACAATGAAGTCTTAGTAAAAGCAAATCAGAAATTGAGGTCAGAAAAATATACTTATTTTGATTTAAATAATATAGAAGACTCTGCTTTACGAAGTTTAATTGCTCAATCGATTGTCTATGCACGAAAAAATGATGTAGAGTTTACATTGGAAGTAAAGGATATCATTACTAGACTGTCAATAGATTTACTTGATCTTGTTCGTATCATGAGCATTTTATTAAACAATGCTGTTGAAGGTGCAGCAGATAGTTACTTGAAACAAATGGAAGTTGCAGTCATCAAAATGGATTTTGAAACAGTTATAGTTATCCAAAATTCATGCAAAATCACTATGACGCCTTCAGAGGATCTATTTGCCTTAGGTTTCTCTACCAAGGGAAGAAATAGAGGTCTAGGACTCAATAATGTCAAAGAGATTTTAGATAAGTATGACAACATTATCTTAGAAACTGAGATGGAAGACAACACATTTAGACAAATTATTAGATTTAAGAGGGAATTCGAATGAAAGTATTAATTTTAGAAGATGTTATTGAACATCAAGTGAGACTAGAGAGAATATTAAATGAAATCTCTGAAGAATCGAATATTCCTATTTCATATAAGACAACAGGAAAAGTTCGTGAGTTTAAGGAATATATTGAAAATGATGAAGTAAACCAGCTTTATTTCCTAGATATTGATATTCATGGAATCGAGAAAAAAGGCTTTGAAGTGGCTCAATTTATCCGTCATCATAATCCTTATGCTATTATTGTCTTTATTACTAGTCGATCTGAATTTGCTACCTTAACGTATAAATACCAGGTATCAGCCCTAGATTTTGTTGATAAAGATATCAATGATGAATTGTTCAAAAAACGCATTGAGCAGAGTATTTTTTACACTAAGAGCATGCTGCTTGAAAACGAAGATGTTGTAGACTATTTTGATTACAACTATAAAGGAAATGATTTGAAAATTCCTTACCATGACATTTTGTATATCGAAACCACAGGAGTTTCTCATAAACTTCGGATTATTGGTAAGAATTTTGCAAAAGAATTCTATGGAACTATGACAGATATTCAGGAAAAGGACAAACATACCCAGCGATTTTATTGCTCCCATAAATCTTTCCTTGTCAATGTGGGAAATGTTAGAGAAATTGATCGAAAGAATTTAGAAGTTGTTTTTTATGAAGATCATCGTTGTCCAATTACTCGTTTAAAAGTCCGCAAACTAAAAGATATTCTAGAGAAAAAATCTAAAAAGTGATTGACAATTAGTAAGAAATTGATATAATGGTTATATCTGCTACAGATAGATGGTCCGTTGGTCAAGGGGTTAAGACACCGCCTTTTCACGGCGGTAACACGGGTTCGAATCCCGTACGGACTATTTTATCCGCCATAGCTCAGTTGGTAGTAGCGCATGACTGTTAATCATGATGTCGTAGGTTCGAGTCCTACTGGCGGAGTCAGATAAAAAAAGAACACCATTGGTGTTCTTTTTTAGTTAACATCACCTAACATTTTCATAAGGAAGTCTGTCATTTCTTGCGGACTTTCTTTTTTTCCGTGAGCAATCCAAGTCTGGCAAACACCAAATAGGGCGTTTGTTAGATAAATACTGCTGTATTCTAATTCTATTGGAGTGAGTTGTAATTTCATAAAGCGTTTCTGAAGGTCGGTGCTAAGCATAATGTGAAGCTTATTTCTCAAGAAATTTTGGATTTCTTTTGTCCCATTTTCAGATAAGAGTGCAGCCAAGAGTGGCTCGGACTCTAAATATTCAAATACTTCTAAAATAGCATCTCTTTTGTGATGAGCATGTTTTTGGAAAATATACTCAAAGGTATGAAATAGCTTACTTTGGTAGAGTTCAATCATATCATACTTATCCTTGTAGTGAGTGTAAAAGCTGGAACGACTAATTCCGGATTTTTCTGCTAACTTGACAGTAGAAATTTGATCAAAGGGCTGGTCCATCAATAATTGAACCATGGCATTTTCGATAATTCGTTTTGTTTTTAAACGTTTGTTACTTTCTTTCATAATTCCTCCTTGTAAACAAAAATAGACTATGTGTCTAAAAAAATATTTTTTACCTTGTAATTTAGATTTTTTGATGTATAATCTATTATATCAAAATTTTAGACAATATGTGTAAAAAAAGGAGGAAACATGTTTAAAGAATGGAAAGCAATATTTAAAAAACCGACCTTTATCATTGTAATGATAGGGATTTCTCTCATTCCAGCTTTATACAACATTATATTTTTATCGTCCATGTGGGATCCATATGGTCAAGTATCGGAGTTACCTGTGGCAGTTGTCAATAAAGATAAGGAAGCTTCTTATAATGGACAGACAATGAGAATTGGTGAAGACATGGTGTCTAATTTAAAAGAAAATAAGGCTTTAGATTTTCACTTTGTTAATGAAGAGGAAGGGGAAAAAGGACTAGAAGATGGTTACTACTACATGGTAGTGACTTTACCAAGTGACTTATCTGAAAAAGCTACTTCTATCCTAACGAATCATCCTGAACAGATGAAGATTGATTATCAGACGTCAAGTGGGCATAGCTTTATTGCAAGTAAGATGAGTGATTCTGCAATGACACAATTAAAACAAACCGTCTCTACTAATATTACTGAAACATACACTAAGGCTTTATTTCAAAAAATGAATGATTTGAAGTCTGGAATAAATAAGGCAGCTGAAGGAAGTGAACAATTGGCTAATGGAGCCGATCAGTTGGTGACGGGAAGTCAAACGTTGACGACAAATCTTAATACTCTAGCTAATTCAACTGTAACTTTTTCAAATGGAGCGGATCAATTTACAAAAGGCTTATCTAGCTATGTGTCTGCTATAGAGCAATTACATATTGGTTTAGGAACTTTTAATAGTGGTTTACAAAGTTATACAAATGCTGTCTCACAAGTTGACACTGGACTTGGTCAATTAGCTTCAAAAACTCCTGAGTTGGTGACAGGTGTAAATCAGCTAAATACAGGTATAAAGTCCTATACAGGTGGCGTTTCACAACTGGATACAGGTCTCAATCAATTTTCAGTTGGTGTAAATGCTTATACAAGTAGTGTGAAAGAACTTTCTAACGGAACAAGTCAATTATCCAATCAATCAGATACACTAAGAGATGGAATGGAGCAATTAAATACTGGTATTAAAGAAATTTCAAGCCAATTAGAGTCCTCATCTCAACAAAATGAAGAAATAGCGCAATTGGCAACAAGCTTAGGAGAACTAAATAAAACACTACAAGCTCTTACAATATCAGATAATACTCAACTGAAAAGTACATTGTCAGAAGCTTTGCCAAATCTAACAACTCTTGCTCAGGATATTGTGACCAAAAGTCAGACAGAACAAGAGAAAACTATTGCTAACCTTCAATCAACAGCTACTTATCAATCTCTTACAGAGGAACAAAAGAAAGAACTGACAGAAGCTATTTCTAAAAATTCTAATTCTACTATTGAGTCAGCAAAAACAATTTTAACGACAGTAGGGGGATTAAAAGAAAGTATAGAGAATTCAGAACAACAAGTATCTAATCTATCTGATGTGCAGACGAAAGCAAATCAACTCTTACCTGCAGCATCTAGCTCCTTGACAACCTTGTCAAATGGATTTACAACATTACAAACTTCTGTAAATAATCAGTTAGTTCCTGGAAGTCAGTCAATTGAAAAAGTAGTTGTAAACTACACTAAAGTACTGGATACTATTTCTATAGGTGCTAATCAACTAAGTGAAAAGAATGCAAGTTTAACAACTAGTCTGGATCAATTAGTTTCTGGATCAAGTAAGTTGACAGAAAATACATCAACCTTGACAGCTGGAGTAGATGCGTTAGCTGGAAAAGCTCCAGAATTAGTATCAGGTATAGAAAGTTTGTCATCTGGTTCTGCTCAATTGAATAATAAGAGGCCAGAGCTGATAGCAGGTCTTACTAAATTACAATTTGGCTCTGGTCAATTAACAGACAAATCAACACAGTTACTTTCTGCAGCATCTCAACTAGGATGTGGTTCTATGAAGATTGCAGATGGTGCTGGAAAACTAGCAGAAGGTGGAACAACCTTAACCTCTGGTCTTGAAGATTTGCAGACAGGAGTTGATTCATTAGGACAAGGATTAGGCAATGCTAATAATCAACTCAAATCAGCTTCGACAGAATCTAAAAATGCAGAAACATTATCTGAACCTCTAGTTCTCGCAAAAACAGATAACGACCAAGTTCCTGTAAATGGGATCGCCATGGCTCCTTATATGATATCAGTTGCTCTTTTTGTTGCTGCTATATCTACCAATATGATTTTTGCTAAGTTGCCTTCTGGACGTCATCCAGAGAGTCGTTGGGCTTGGTTGAAGTCTCGCTCTGAAATAAATGGGATTATAGCTGTCTTAGCAGGTGTTTTAGTTTATGGAGGTGTCCATCTTATTGGATTGACTGCGAACCATGAGATGAGGACCTTGATTCTAATTATAATCACAAGTTTAGCTTTCATGTCTATGGTGACAGCTTTAACAACTTGGAATAGCCGTATAGGAGCTTTCTTCTCTCTTATTTTACTTTTATTACAGTTAGCATCAAGTGCAGGGACCTATCCCCTTGCTTTGACAAATGATTTCTTCAAAGGTATCAATCCATGGTTACCAATGAGTTACTCTGTATCAGGCTTACGACAAACAATCTCTATGTCAGGAAATATTCATCACCAAGTGATTTTCCTTATTATAACACTAGCTTTCTTTACTGCTTTAGGTATGCTAGCTTATCAACCTAAGAAAATGGAGGAAGATTAAAAAGATTGACCAATTCCTTGGTCAATCTTTTTCTGTCTTAGATAAATTTTGTCTACGATTATAGATTCCAAAAAGTAGAAGGGCGGTTACTGAGCAGGCTGCTCCAATAACAAAACCATTGGGGATAAAGGAAAGTGTAATGGTGCCTTTTCCCTTTGGAACATCAACTTTCATAAAACCAGTCTGAGCCTGCTTGATTTCAAGTTTTTTCCCATCCTGGTATGCAGACCAACCTTTGTCATAAGGAATAGTGAAGAAAATAGAGGTATCTTGTTTTACTTCATATGTAGCAAAGACTTTATTTTTAGAGGTGGATACTTCTACAGGTTGTTCTTTAATCTTTTGAATTGCCTCAGTAAGAGCCTGAGTATCTAAACGATAGAAGGTTGGAGATTCAAAGGACACCTGAGAATTTCCAGGGAAACTAACACTGATATTGAAAGTTTTTTGTTCTTCAGTATAACCCAAATTAAAGAAATTAAATGCATTGTCAGTTGTAAAAGTCTTTTTTTCACCGTTGACAATGATGTCAACTTTCTTTTGTTTATCATTAGTAAAATGAAGATTTGAAAAAGAGAGATAGACTTGGCTATTTTGAGGAACCTCAATTTGATAATCAATCTTTGCATCTTCATTCGCAGAACCTGTGATGCTCGTTAAACCATCTGAAGTATCTGTTTTATCAGATGCTATTTGGGAGAAGTAATCTAAGTTGAGATTAGCAAGCTGGTTTATAAATAAAGCCTGATTATCTAGAGTGTGATTGTTAAAGTTTACATCTGTGTAAATAGATTGAGTGGCAAAGGCAATGGGTAAAGAGAGTTGATTTTTATATAAGGTTAAATGATCCTTTTGATAAATCTCTTGAAAGCCATACTTATCAAGTGAAGTTTCAGAAATATTGTACTGGATTCCAAATAAACTGTCTGCTAAAAGACTGTTATTTGCATAACGGAGATTAAGGTTGGTTCCAGAGGATTTGAATCCCAGTTTATCCAAACTAGTGCTAGCTGAACGATTTCGTACAGACGAAAATTGAGAGATTCCATTGTAGTTAAATTTCATACTGTCATTTCCAGTCTGAATTTGCAGTTTTTCAGTACGTGTAAATGAATTGTCAATTTGGTTTAGAATGGATTCCATAGCAGTGATATCTCTATTATAGGCGCTACGAGAAGCAAAGGCCCATTCTTTAGCTATTCCTTCCATTTGAGATGATGCATTTAAGCTTATCTCAGCCGTTATAAATAAAGACAAAAGAATTGCAAATAGATTTACAGAGATAAATTTTCTAATGACTGCAAGAAGTAAAAGAGCATAAACTAGTAGAAAGTCAAGAGTGAGTAGGATATTCAAATCAGTTAAAAAAGAATAGTGTGATTTAAAATAGACAGTGGCCAAAAATCCTGTTAGTACAAGAAAAAGTGAGACAAATAGATTCCAGAGCTTCAGTTCTTTCAGACGATTTAAGACTTCTGCTGCAGTATAAATTAACAGAGTGGAAAAAATCCAAGCATAGCGATGCAAAAACATATTTGGGGTGTGCATCCCTTGCCAAAATAAATCAAGTGCTTCTATGTAAAAGCTTGTTATTAAAAAAGTAAAGAAAATTGCATAGATAAGTTTCACGTGAAACCTTATGGATTTTATTGTGAAAAATAGAATAGTCAAAATAAAAGGAAGCAATCCAACAAAAATCATTGGTATAGATCCATATTTAGTTGTATCAAAAGATCCAATGAATTGTTTTGCAAAAATATCCAAATACCAGCTACTATCTGTCTTTAATTTTGTGATGGCAGTCAACTTTTCTCCATGAGTTTGTAAATCAAACAGTGTAGGAAGAGTCATAATCAAACTAGCCATTCCAGCTAAAAAGGAGGTAACAACAAAATCAAGAAAAGATGATTTTCGAGTTTTAAAGTCCCAAGAAATTTGGCAGAGATACCAGAAAATAAGAAACAATGCTGTCATATACCCAAAATAATAATTTTGAATAAATAAGATTGACAAACTTGTAAAGTATAGTAGACACTTCTTTTGTGTTATAAGTAGGTGTAAACCAGTTATAATTAAAGGAATCAAGATAAAAACATCTAGCCAGGTTTTAATCTCTAACTGACTGACAGTGAAGCTCATTAAAGCATAGGAAGTAGATAAGGCAAGTTTTAAAAATTTTGGGATATCTTTAAATAATCTACTTAGACTAAAGAAGGTTGACAGACCAATCAATCCAAATTTTAAGAGAGTGGTCAGATAGACAGCATCTGGCATATTCGACAGATTAAAAAAGTAAACCAGGGGTGAAAGAAAACTACCCAAGTAATAACTAGATAGAGCATAGAAATTCAGTCCGAGGCCACTTGTAAAGGTGTAAAACAAACTACCATTTCCATGTAAAATATTTCGTAAAGCCACATCAAAAATAACGTATTGATGAAAACCATCTCCTAATAGTGGAGATGTATCACTATTCCAGTAGATACCTTGAGTTAGGTATACTCCAGTCATAATTACTAAAGGAATGATGAAAGAAACAAAATAGGTCCAATATGTTTTAAAAAATGATTTCATGTTACCTCGTAGAATGATAGAAAACTCAGTTGGGGTAACCAACTGAGTTTTGAAGTCTTTTAGTCTTTCCAAAGTTCTTTAACTTTTGCTTGTACTTCTGCATTTTCTAGGAATTCATCATAAGTTTCATCGATACGATCAATGACGCCATTTTTAGACAAAACAATAATATGGTTTGCTAAAGTTTGAATGAACTCGTGATCATGACTAGCAAAGATGATTGATTCTTTAAAGTTTTTCAATCCATCGTTCAAGCTTGAGATAGATTCCAAGTCCAAGTGATTTGTTGGATCATCAAGTACAAGGACATTTGATTTCAAGAGCATGAGTTTTGAAAGCATGACACGTACTTTTTCTCCCCCTGACAAGACATTTACAGGTTTGTTAACCTCATCTCCAGAAAAGAGCATACGACCAAGGAAACCACGTAGGAAGGTATTGTCATCTTCTTCTTTACTTGCAAATTGACGCAGCCAGTCAAGGATTGACTCTCCTCCTGCAAAATCAGCCGAGTTGTCTTTTGGCAAGTAAGAACGGCTAGTAGTAACTCCCCACTTGACAGTTCCTTCATAGTCAATGTCACCCATAATTGCACGAATTAATGCAGTCGTTTGGATGTCATTTTGTCCAATAAGAGCTGTCTTATCACCTGGACGCAAGATGAAACTAATATTGTCTAGAATAGTTTCACCATCAATCTTTACAGTTAGATTTTCTACTGTCAAGAGATCATTACCAATCTCACGTTCTGCTTTAAAGTTGATAAATGGATATTTACGACTAGATGGCACAATTTCTTCTAGTTCAATCTTGTCAAGCATTTTTTTACGAGATGTTGCTTGTCTTGATTTAGAAGCATTAGCAGAGAATCGAGCAACGAATTCTTGCAATTGCTTAATTTTTTCTTCTGCCTTGGCATTACGGTCTGCTAGCAATTTAGCAGCAAGCTCAGAAGATTCCTTCCAGAAGTCGTAGTTTCCGACATAGAGTTTGATTTTTCCAAAGTCAAGGTCGGCCATATGAGTACACACTTTGTTTAAGAAGTGACGGTCGTGGGATACTACGATAACGGTGTTATCAAAGTCAATCAAGAAGTCTTCTAGCCAAGTAATCGATTGGATATCTAAACCATTGGTTGGCTCGTCCAAAAGAAGAACATCAGGTTTACCAAATAAGGCTTTAGCAAGGAGAACCTTCACTTTTTCACCATTGGCCAATTCGCTCATGTTTTGATAGTGCAATTCTTCTGGAATGTTTAGGTTTTGAAGTAGTTGAGACGCTTCACTTTCTGCTTCCCAACCTCCAAGTTCAGCAAATTCACCTTCGAGTTCGGCCGCACGAACACCATCTTCATCTGAAAAATCTTCCTTCATATAAATGGAGTCTTTTTCTTTCATGATGTTGTAAAGTTTTTCATTTCCCATAATGACGACATCAATAACTCGCTCGTCTTCATAGTCAAAATGATTTTGACGGAGAACAGAGAGACGTTCATCTGGACCAAGAGAGATGTGACCAGTTGTTGGCTCGATATCACCAGCTAAGATTTTTAAGAATGTAGACTTCCCAGCACCATTAGCACCAATTAATCCATATGTATTTCCTTCTGTAAATTTGATATTGACATCATCAAAAAGTTTGCGATCACTAAAACGTAGTGAAACATCAGATACTGTAAGCAATGTTTTTCTCCTATAATATGTAATACATTTATTCTACTAGAAAAGAGAGAAATATTCAAATTTTTATTTGTCAATTTTATGTCAATGAAGTTTACAGGTTTGTTTACAATGAGTTAGTTGTTTGATTTAAATAATTTTCTGTTATTTTAACAAAAAAATGCTATAATTGAAGAGACCATTTCGAAGGAGAAAAAAATGACGAAACCCATTATTTTAACAGGAGATCGCCCAACAGGAAAACTGCATATTGGACATTATGTTGGGAGTCTAAAAAATAGAGTATTACTGCAGGAAGAAGACAAGTATGAGATGTTTGTTTTTTTGGCGGACCAACAAGCATTGACAGATCACGCCAAAGACCCTCAAACGATTGTAGAATCGATCGGGAATGTTGCCTTAGATTACCTAGCAGTTGGATTAGATCCAAGTAAATCAACTATCTTTATTCAAAGCCAAATCCCAGAGTTAGCTGAATTATCTATGTACTATATGAATTTGGTGTCACTAGCTCGTTTGGAACGGAATCCGACAGTAAAAACAGAGATTGCTCAAAAAGGGTTTGGAGAAAGTATTCCGACAGGATTTTTGGTTTATCCGATTGCGCAAGCAGCAGATATTACTGCCTTCAAGGCTAATTATGTTCCTGTTGGGACAGATCAGAAACCAATGATTGAGCAGACTCGCGAGATTGTTCGTTCTTTTAACAACGCATATAACTGTGAGGTCTTGGTGGAACCGGAAGGCATTTATCCAGAAAATGAGAGGGCAGGACGTTTGCCTGGTCTAGATGGAAATGCTAAAATGTCTAAATCCCTTAATAATGGTATTTATCTAGCAGATGATGCGGATACGTTGCGTAAAAAAGTCATGAGCATGTATACTGATCCGGATCATATTCGAGTGGAGGATCCAGGTAAGATTGAAGGAAACATGGTTTTCCATTATCTAGATGTGTTTGGTCGTCCAGAAGATGCTCAAGAAATTGCGGATATGAAAGAACATTATCAACGTGGTGGTCTTGGTGATGTGAAGACGAAACGTTATCTACTTGAAATATTAGAACGCGAACTTGGTCCTATTCGTGAGCGCCGTATCGAATTTGCTAAGGATATGGGAGAAGTGTACAATATGCTTCAAAAAGGTAGTGAAAGAGCGCGTGAAGTTGCAGGTCAAACCCTGTCTGAGGTTAAAAGAGCAATGGGACTAAATTATTTTAAATAATAGATAAAATATGAATCATAAAGCTATCTCTTCCATAGGATCACAGGGATAGTTTTTTTATGATTTCTACCATAAATATAATTGACAAATTTTCATAGAATGGTATGATAGATACAATACAAAAAGAGTCAAGCTCAAAAAGAAAGAAAAGAGGAAACCTCAATGTCTAATTGGGATACTAAATTTTTAAAAAAAGGTTTTACCTTTGATGATGTATTGCTCATTCCAGCAGAAAGTCATGTGTTGCCTAATGATGCAGATTTAACAACAAAATTGGCAGATAATCTGACTTTAAATATCCCAATTATAACAGCCGCCATGGATACAGTCACAGAAAGTCAAATGGCTATTGCCATTGCGCGTGCAGGTGGTCTTGGAGTAATCCATAAAAATATGTCAATTGCGCAACAGGCAGATGAAGTTCGCAAGGTAAAACGTTCTGAAAATGGTGTTATTATTGATCCATTCTTCTTGACTCCAGAACACACTATTGCTGAAGCAGATGAACTGATGGGACGTTACCGTATCAGTGGTGTTCCAGTTGTAGAGACACTTGAAAATCGTAAATTGGTTGGTATTCTAACAAACCGAGATCTTCGCTTTATTTCAGATTACAATCAGCCAATCTCAAACCATATGACCAGTGAAAATCTTGTTACTGCTCCTGTTGGTACAGATCTTGCAACAGCTGAAAGTATTCTTCAAGAACACCGTATTGAAAAACTTCCTTTGGTTGATGAAGAAGGTCGTCTTTCTGGCTTGATTACTATTAAAGATATCGAAAAAGTAATTGAATTTCCTAATGCAGCAAAAGATGAGTTTGGTCGTCTTCTAGTTGCTGGTGCAGTAGGTGTTACTTCAGATACATTTGAACGTGCAGAGGCTCTTTTTGAAGCAGGAGCGGATGCGATTGTTATTGATACTGCACATGGTCATTCTGCAGGTGTCTTGCGTAAAATTGCTGAGATTCGTGCTCACTTCCCAGACCGCACTTTGATTGCGGGTAATATTGCCACTGCAGAAGGTGCGCGTGCTCTTTATGATGCAGGTGTAGATGTTGTCAAAGTCGGTATCGGACCAGGTTCTATCTGTACCACTCGTGTGATTGCAGGGGTTGGTGTCCCACAAGTGACAGCAATCTATGATGCGGCAACTGTTGCGCGTGAATATGGTAAAACAATCATTGCTGATGGAGGAATCAAGTACTCTGGAGATATTGTAAAAGCCCTTGCTGCAGGTGGAAATGCAGTTATGCTTGGCTCAATGTTTGCTGGAACAGACGAAGCGCCAGGTGAAACGGAAATCTTCCAAGGACGTAAGTTTAAGACTTACCGTGGTATGGGATCAATTGCTGCAATGAAGAAAGGTTCAAGTGACCGTTACTTCCAAGGTTCTGTCAATGAAGCAAACAAACTTGTTCCAGAAGGAATTGAAGGCCGTGTTGCCTATAAAGGAGCAGCAGCTGATATTGTCTTCCAAATGATTGGTGGTATTCGCTCTGGTATGGGTTACTGTGGTGCAGCTAACCTTAAAGAATTGCATGACAATGCTCAATTTATCGAAATGTCTGGGGCTGGCCTAAAAGAAAGCCATCCACACGATGTGCAAATCACTAATGAAGCACCAAACTACTCTATGTAAGTAGTAAAAAAGAACTCCTGAATTTCAGGAGTTCTTTTTGTTTACAAAGTTGTCAATTTTGATTTACAGAAATTTTACCGTTTTGAATATTGAAAATACTAAGGTTTTCTGGTAAATTTTGCAAGTGGTCTAAACTTGTTGTTGTGATAAAGGTTTGGATAGATTGAGAAATGGTTTCTAGTAATTTTAGTTGCCGTGTATTGTCAAGTTCGCTCATAACATCATCAAGCAGTAGTATTGGAGACTCGTTTGTAATACTTTCCATTAGCTCAATCTCTGCTAGTTTGATAGAAAGTACAAGACTACGATGTTGACCTTGGCTTCCAAAACTAGCGTCCATACCATTGATATAAAAAGAAATATCATCTCGATGAGGGCCGACACCAGTATTCTTTTTAAATAAGTCTCTGGATCTGCTTTTCTCCAAAGCAATTTTAAAGGAACTTGTTAGCTGTTCTTTATCAGAGAAGTTGACAGATGATTGATAAGATATTGACAGCTCTTCTAATTTATTTGAAATTTCTAAGTGTTTTTTTTGACCAAATTTCTCTAAGTCTTTAATGAATTTTATCCGATGCTTTATGACGCGACAACCATACTCTACTAACTGATCATCTAATACTGACAGAAATGTTTCATCAATCTTTTGGCTGGATTTTAGGTAAGTATTTCTTTGCTTGAGTATGTGGTTATAGTTTGACAAGTCTGACAAGTAGATTGGTTTAATTTGTCCCAGTTCGATGTCTATAAATTTTCGACGAACAGAAGGTGCTCCCTTAATTAGCTGGAGATCTTCAGGTGCGAAGAGGACAACATTCATATGTCCGATGTAGTCTGATAGGCGAGCTTGCTTTAAGTGATTGACTTTAGTCACACGCCCTTTTGGCGTTAAATCAATTTCTAGAGGGATAGAGCTTGTTTTTTTCTGTAGCAAGCCAGAAAGACGGAGTTGCTCGTTATCAAAATGAATGAGATTTTTATCTGTCCGAGTCCGATGACTACGTGTCAAGGCCAAGAAATAGATTGCTTCTAGAATATTGGTTTTTCCTTGTGCATTTTGACCTAAAAAGACGTTTAATTTTGGATTGAAATCAATTTTTGCCTCTTTGTAGTTTCGAAAGGTTTTAATTGTTAAATGTTGGAGCCACATGGTTATCTTCCTGGAAAACGTGGAACTTGTTTGGTTTTAGGTGATGAAGAAGTTTTTTGTTTTTCTTTCTTGACACCTTTATTCATCTCTTTGACAAGTTTAGCAATTCGCTCTTTCTCAATCTTATCTGATTGATATTCTTCTTGCTCTTTAAAACTTGGTTTTGTCAAGGTGATGTCAATCTTTAAATCAGGAATGTCAATCGTATCTCCAACACGAATTTTTTTCCCACGTCTACTTTCTAACTCACCATTAAAGTAAACTTGATGCTCTATTAAAAAGGATTTGATAGCACCACCGCTTTGTATAATTCCAAGTTCTTTTAGGAGGGCTTGGAGCGTAATAAATTCTTCAAATAATTTGTATTCCATAATTCACCTCAATCTTTGGTATTATACCATATTTTCCTTGAAATAGCTGAAGGAAAGTTAGCTAAAATGAAAACGGTTTTACTCTTTAAAGCTATAAAGAGAACAAGAAAAATTTTGATTTTCGTGGTATAATAGAACTCTATATGTAAGGAGGTAAGGTATGGAATTAGTGCCTGGAATTTCAGCACATTTTGTTCAATCCAAAAAGTTTAAAACAAATAAAATCACTATTCGTTTTACTGCTCCCTTATCTCTTGAGACAATAGCAGGACGCATGTTAAGTGCAAGTATGTTGGAGACGGCAAATCAAGCTTATCCCACATCACAAGCATTTCGCAGATACTTGGCAAGTTTATATGGAACAGATATTTCCACAAGTGCTTATCGTAGGGGACAGGCACATATTCTTGACTTAACATTTACTTATGTGAGGGATGATTTTTTAAGTAAAAAGAATGTCTTGACTTCTCGAATTTTGGAATTGGTGAAACAGACTTTATTTGCTCCCTTAGCTCAAGATGGTGCTTTTGAGCCAGCCTTGTTTGAAATTGAAAGAAAACAGTTATTGGCTAAAA